>JAQYWJ010000022.1 GCA_030145005.1 Desulfobacter sp.
ATCTTGACTGGTCTCCAATGACTGGTTTGCGTAGCGCAGCGGAGCACACCAGGCGTTGGGCTTTAGTCGACTCAACCATTTTCGCAGCGGAGCTGCGCAAACCATTAATTATCAATTCTATTTTCCCTGATAACTTGTGAAAAATAAAAATACCAGGTAAAAAAATCATTGTGTAAATTTGTATCCAGGAGACAGAAAAATGTCAATCCGAAAAAAAAATAGGCACCTGCTTTTTGATACACCAAACCGGGAATTAACCTACTGGTTGAGACAGGGCCGGGCATCAAATGCTGAAATTGATTTTGTAATGGGATTGAACGGTGCTGTTATTCCCATAGAGGTCAAAGCCGGGGCCACAGGGAAATTAAAATCCCTTCATCAATTCATGGGAACAAAAGATGCACCAATGGCGATACGCTTTGATGCCTCGCGACCGTCGGTCACCCCGGTTAAAACCGTGATTAGAACCGGAAATGAGAAAAAGGATGTTCAGTATCGGCTGATTTCCCTGCCGTTGTACCTGGTTGAACGCCTACCGGCCATTACAGCCGCTCATTTATAATAAGGATAAAATATGAAAGAAAAAAGAATAGCATTAAGGCTCTATCTTGAGGCTGTGGAAAATATCTGCCGGCCATTGTCAAAGGAACAGCTGGTTGAACTGGTTCTCAAACTGGCACAGGATGAATCCTCATCCGGGCGGCTTGGATTTCTTGATAGAATTAAGGCTTGGTCTCCAGGGGCTGAGAGCATGATCAACGCGGTTGCAGACGTGGATCAGATGCTTCATGACATACAGGCATTAAAAGAGGACATTTTAGAGCGGATTGAGGCCATTGAAAACGGGAATTATGAGGCCCTTGGCGACTGGGATTGGGAAGATGCCCATTATGATGATGAACCGGACCTGATCAGCGATGAGCAGTCAGATGATATGGCCGACCTGTTTGCCGAGGCCGGAGCCCTGTTTTTAAACGGGGATACAGGGGAGGCCCGAATTGTATACGATGCCCTGTTCGGACTCATGGCGGAACTGGAAAACTCCGGATTTTATCTGCCCTATCCTGATCTTGACTGGCGGGAGGAGCGGGCGCGGCATGCCCGCTGTATATATGATGATTCCGATGGAAAGCAAAGAGTTGCGGCCTTTGCAGACGCCATGGACCTGGATGCCTCACTCCGGTACGACAGGACGGAAAATAATCCCGCCTATCCCATGCTTTGTGATGTAATGGACGCCAGGCAGGAGAAAATGGCAGATCTTGAGTCGTTTTACCCGGAATGGAAGTCCCTGCTGGAGAAAAAAGGGCTTGAGGGCAGGCCATCAAGCCTGCTGCTGGAAACGGTGCTTCAAACTGAAGGGGTGAAAGGGGTGGAAAAACTGGCCAGGGCATGGGGCAGTGCCCAGCCCAATGGATATCTGTTCTGGCTGGATCTGCTCATAAAGGAGGGACAGTTTAATAAAGCTTGCACCATAGCAAGGCAGGCCATCAAGCTGGTGAAGAACGGCAAAAAAAGGGAAGAACTCAGCCAGGTCCTGGTCGAAGCGTCCCGGTCCGCAGGAAACGGCGAGGGCATCCTTGAAGGGAAATTTGAAAAATTTTATTCCTGCCCCAATGATGAGAATATGTCACAGGCCATGGCTGAAGCAATCGAACATAACCAGAGGGAAAACGGGCTGGCCTGGATCCTTGATTTTTACTCCCGAAAAAAGAAAATGAGTGATGATGAGAAAAATCTTTACATAAAAGCACTGCTCATGAACGGGAATCTCAAGGCTGCCGTGGAGATGGTAAAGGCTGCCAGGAGTCTTGGCTGGTCTTACGGGCTCAATGTCGGGCTGGTATTCGGCTGTGTTGCTGCGGCGGCCTCAGGGTATGAGACCGGCGCAGGTGCCATAAAGCAGGTGCTGGACCGGGGTCTTGATAATTGGCACGCTTATTCTGACAGGTTTGCCGTTGCAGACGAAAAAAATCCCTCTCTTTTCTTTTATGACGAAATTTTAAACGGGCTCAAGGCCGCAAAACTATCTGAATACCATACAGAGCAAGATTTTAAATGGGCACAGGAAATCGGAAGGAAACGGGTGGATGATATTGTTTCCAATACCCACAGGGGGGCCTATAACAGGGCGGCAATGGTACTGGGAAGCCTTGCTGAAGTCTTTACTGCAAAAGGCGAAACTAAAACCGCTCAGAACCTGTTCCATGAATTTTGCAAACAAAAGTACAACCGGCACACCGCTTTCAAACGGGAAGTCCGGTCGGTGATTGCCGGTTCAAGGCTCTTAAAAACACTTAATCCGGTATTTTAGGACCGGACCGGCCTGTGAAACAAACAAAACCAGGAGAAAATATCCATGCCTGAGACCAAGTATATTACAACGTCTATTTTTGCACTGATGCTGCTTATAGGAACAGCCCTGCTTTTACCTGCCCAGTCTTTGGCAACCCAGGAGTATGTGTTTACCGGCCGGACAATGGGTACCACCTATGCCATTAAACTGGTTTCTGCCAAACCGCTGTCCAAAAGCTTATGGCAGGAGAAAATTAATCTGCGGTTAAAACAAATAAATGCTTGTTTGTCCATGTACCAAAAAGACAGTGAACTGTCCCGGTTCAATGCCGCGCCAACGGGCCAAACGTTAAGGGTTTCCGCAGATTTCTACCAGGTTCTTGAGCAATGCAGCAACCTGCATACCTTAACCGCCGGCGCCTGGGACGGCACGGTCAAACCCCTGGTGGATCTGTGGGGATTCGGCACAAAGGGGCGGCGGGATACGCCGCCTAAACCAGCTCAGATCAAAACAGCACTTAAACGTATTGGTTTTAACAAACTTAAAATCGGGGATCATGTCCTGACCAAGACAGTGTCCGGCATAACACTGGATTTAGGCTCCATAGCCAAAGGGTATGGCGTGGATGAAATTGCCCGCCTGATCAGGGAAGGCGGCATTGAGAACTATCTTGTGGAAATCGGCGGAGAGTTGGCCGGCGCAGGAGAAAACAAGCATCGCAAGGCATGGATCGTGGGCATAACAAACCCCGAAAAAGGCTTTTTGAATTCAGGTCTGTACAAAAAAATGCGCCTGGATAACAAAGCCATTGCCACCAGTGGCAATTACAGAAACTATTTTGAAAAAAACGGGCACACCTACTCCCACATTATCAGCCCGAAAACCGGTTATCCGGTTAAAAACGCGGTGGTGTCGGCATCGGTTATTTCCGACACCTGCACCTTGGCCGATGGCCTTGCCACGGCACTTATGGTCATGAATACCCACCAGGCCCTGGCGCTTATCAACAGCCTTGACAACACCGAATGCCTGATCATCCGGCAGGACGGAAGGAAAAGAACGGTACTGCGGTCATCCGGATTCAAGGCATACGAAATCGGTTTCTGATCCTTTCTCCGTCCTGGCGCTGTCAGATACTCCCTGGGGGACAGGGACATCACGAGGCTTATTTAGGAATGAGTCCGAAATAACTTAACTGGGAGCGCGGGCGTCCCGCCCGCATCTTTACAATACTTGCGGACATGCGGGCGGGACGCCCGCGCTCCCGGATATAGCAAAATGGGCAAGTTATTTAAGACCCGTTCCTTAAGAAAAGTGAATTGATTTTGAATAAAATTTAGAATTTTTGGGTTGACATTTTTCTTTTTTCCAGTATAATACGAAAAATGCATGTTTTGTATATGCATATGTTCCTTATCTTAAGGTGTATATCTCATAATATTTTCTGTGATTGCCCCCAAAGTTAGAAGCAAATTTTTATTTTTTTATTTAGGAGACCGCCAACATGGCAAACGGTACAGTAAAGTGGTTCAGCGAAACTAAAGGTTTTGGTTTTATCGAAGTAGAAGATGGTGGAAAAGATGTCTTTGTTCATCATTCAGGTATTAACGCACAAGGTTTTAAGACCCTGAACGAAGGCGACCAGGTCACATTTGACATTGAGCAGGGCCCCAAAGGGCCGTCTGCTGCAAATGTCACAGTGAAATAGCTGACCACTTTTATTTATAACACTCGATCATCAAAGTTTTTAGGAAATTTGTTCAAATTCAAGGCGGAAGCAATTTTTAACCGGGGGAATATAGAACATATTTTGAGGATTAAAAATTTTTTCCAACGCCGAAGTTGGGCAAATTGACAAAAACTTGATCATTGAGTAACAGTCATGGGCTGACCTGATCTTTATTCCCAGGTCACCCCGCGACAGACATGAAAGGGTTTTGGACCATTCCCAGACACTTTCATCTGAACAGTTATTAAAGCCCCTGAGAATTCTGTTCTCAGGGGCTTTTTTGTTGGCCGTCATGGCCCGCGGTGGCAGCAGGCACCTTCTGCAGCCTGAACCGTTGTGTATGATAAATTATTTAAATGCCAGTAAAGGCACTTTTCCTGTTAGAAATTTCTTCTCACAGGCACTCCGCGCTGACCGCGTTGTCTAACAAACATCGTACGTTAACGTTGACGTTTTTACTGATACTTAATCGTGAAAACAGTATGAAGATGTTGTTGGATACGCCCCTTGTATCTTCTTCAAGTTGAGAGTTGAGGATATTCCTTTAATCTTCGGCTTACCTTTTTTCACTCAATATATATTGTAAGCAGATCACAGAATTTAAGTCCGTATGATACGGTCTTTTGCATAGAAAGGTCTGCATTCAGGAGTTTTAATGAGTTTTACCCAGTTTCATTTTCACCCGGGCATCCAGTCAGGTATTCGTGACGCGGGCTATACCAGCCCCAGCCCCATTCAGCAAAAAGCAATCCCCCCCATTCTTAACGGGAAAGATATCCTTGGCCTGGCCCAGACCGGCACCGGAAAAACCGTTGCCTTTGTGCTGCCTATTCTCCAGCATTTGCTCAAAACGCACCGTACCACATCTTCAGCAGCGCCGTCAGCATTGATCATGGCGCCGACCAGGGAACTGGCCGAACAGATTCATGAAAGTATCACAATGATGGCGAGTCATACCCCAGTTAAAAGCGTGGCCGTTTACGGCGGGGTTGGAAAACATCTTCAGATCAAGGCCCTTAAAAAAGGCGTGGACATTATTGTCGCATGCCCGGGACGGTTGCTGGATCTCATGAATGAAAAAGCCCTGAGCCTTAAGGGAATTGATATCCTGGTTCTGGACGAAGCCGATCAGATGCTTGATATGGGATTTCTGCCTGATATCAGGCGAATTATCCGGGCTTTGCCCAAAAAGCGCCAGACCCTGGTTTTCTCTGCGACCATGCCAAAAATGATCGGCAATCTGGTCCAGGACATTTTAAATCATCCCATCAAGGTTCAGGTCAACCAGACCGGCCCTGCACCCCGCATCGCCCATGGCCGGTTTAATGTCCAAAGGGAAAAACGCACAGCCCTGCTCAAGACGCTGTTTGCTAAAAACGGCATGGCCAGCACCATTGTATTTACACGGACCAAGCATAAGGCCAAAAGTCTTGCCGTCCAGTTAAAAAAATCCGGCTTCAACGCGGTGTCATTACAGGGGAATTTATCCCAGAACCAGCGACGCAGGGCAATGGACGGCTTTCGAAGCGGCTCTTTCAAAATCCTTGTGGCAACGGATATTGCTGCCAGGGGAATTGACGTATCAGGGGTTTCCCATGTGATCAATTATGATCTGCCGGATACGGTTGAAACTTATATCCACAGAACCGGCAGGACCGGAAGGGTCAATCAACCCGGCCAGGCATACACATTTACAACCAGGGAAGATAATAAAACCATTTGCTTGATCGAAAAGGCCCTGGGCAGAAAAATGACAGAGGAATCGTTACTTCCGGCTTAAATAGCCATAACGGAACAAAAAAAGGAGAGGCATGGCAGTCCGAAATCAATATTCCTGGGAAAAAAGGCAAAAAGAGTTGAATAAAAAAAAGAAAAAAGAAGAAAAGCTCAAGCGAAAAGCGGAAAAAAAGAACCAGACAGACACCGGCACCGATCTTGAAAAGGCTCAACCGGATCAATCGGGTCAACCGGAACTGCAGGAATAGTGACAGTTCCCATGTCCAGCGTGCGCGTCCGCTATACAACCCTTGAAATCGGGGATATGGATATTCATATCCGGACGCTTAGAGATGCACTGCAGTTTGAAGATATCAACGGTGAGGCAAAAAGACTTGGAATATCTTCGGCTACCTGGCCGCTATTCGGCGTGGTCTGGCCTTCTAGCCAGGTGCTTGCCAACCTGATGCTTGATTACCAGGTGAACGGAAAACGGGTGCTTGAGGTGGGGTGCGGCATTGCCCTGACCAGCCTGATTCTAAACAAACGGTCGGCAGATATTACGGCCACAGATTACCATCCTGAAACTGAAGGGTTTCTGGCTCACAATGTGAAACTCAATGACGGAAAAAAAATCCCCTTTGTTCGGACCGGATGGGCGGATCTGGATGATGATCTTGGTAAATTTGACCTGATCATCGGTTCTGATATTCTTTATGAAGTTGAACATGTCAACCTTTTGTCCGCTTTCATAAACCGACATGCCCGGGACCATTGTGATGTAATTATTGTAGACCCCAGGCGGGGCTATCACGCAAAATTCAGCAAAAAAATGGCTGGACTGGGTTATGCCTGTTCACAGAAAAAAATCAATCAGACAGACTGTATGGGAAAAAGCGTCACCTGCCAGGTGCTGACTTTCTCCCGTCAGAGTATAGAGCCTGTTTAAAAACAAAAGGATCCGTGAATGAAAATTTATGTCGGGAATCTGACAGAACTTATGACAGAAGAAACGCTCAAACAGGCGTTTGAAGCATTTGGCGAAGTTGAAAGCGTTAAAATTATAAAAAACAGGTTTAACGGACGTTCCAAGGGATTTGGTTTTGTTGAGATGCCAAGTAATTCTGAAGCGGACAAAGCCATTAAGGCCTTGAACGGCAACATAGTTGATAAAAAGCCCATCAAAGTGAATCATGCCGATTCCGGTGGTAAAAAGAAGAAAAAGCCTTTCAGGAGAAGAAACTATTAGGCATAGCCTCAAAATCCAAGAATAGTGAGGATTTTAGAGCCAGTTTAAAAATTAGGGGGTCGAAGCGAAATCTCATGAGATTGCAGCCGATTTATCAATTTTTAAACAGGCTCTTAAGTCCGGCATTTTCCCTGGTACGAATCCCGGGCTTCAAGGGTTTGCTGAATCATGTTGAATGTCTCTCTGTACCGGGCCGACCACAACGGGGCCACAAGTTCGTCAGCATGGGGGTCCCCTGTGATCCGCTGGATAATCATGGACTTGGGCAGCCGCTCCAGAAAATCGCAGACCAGGTCCACATATTCCTGCTGTTCCAAAGGCGTATACCGGCCCTGACCATACATCTTGTCCAAAGCGGTGCCACGGACCACATAAAGCAGGTGAATTTTGACGCCATCAACCCCCAGGTCCCCCAGAATTCGCGCATTTTCGAGCATCATAGCCCTGGTTTCTCCGGGCAGACCCAGAATAATATGGGCACAGACATTAAGCTTCTTTTTAGGCGCAACCAAGGCCACGGCCGCTTCAAAGGCCTTGAAATCATGCCCCCGGTTGATCAGGCTAAGGGTGGCGTCATGGGCAGACTGAAGCCCGTACTCCAGCCAGATAAGATAATCCTTTGTGTAGGCGTCAAGCAGATCAATTTTCGCTTTATCCACACAGTCAGGCCTTGTGCCCACAGCCATGCCGACCACCCCCTCACAGGACAGCGCTTCGTCATATAAGGCTTTAAGATGATCCACCGGGGCATAGGTATTGGTAAAAGACTGGAAATAGGCAAGAAATTTTCCGGCCTTGTATTTTTTCATGGCCCCGATCTTGCCGGCCTCAATTTGCTGGGAAATGGAAAGTCCCTTGGCAAAGGCCCCGGTACCCGACCCTTTTGCATTGCAGTAAATACACCCGGCCCTGGACAGGGTTCCGTCCCGGTTAGGGCAGGTCAGCCCGGCATCCACGGAAATTTTCTGCACCCGCTCACCAAACAGGCTGCGAAGATAAGCATTATAATCCGAGTATCGTTTCATTCGATCAGCATCTGCCAAATTTTTCCTCCATTCCATCCTTTTGCATTCATACGTTCACCAACCTTAAGGCGGCACCTTAACCATACAGATTACAAATGAATTTGCCAAGGTGAAGATTAGCAGCGAAAGCTTGACCAATAGATAGTAGTCATTATATTTAGACCCTGTAAAAAATAGCTAAGGATGTTATGAACACTTTCAAAAACAGATATGATGTCATTGTGGTGGGTGCGGGACATGCCGGGTGCGAAGGGGCACTGGCCGCGGCTCGTATGGGCTGTAACACCCTTTTGCTCACCATTGACATGGACAAAATTGCAGCCATGCCCTGCAGCCCCTCCATCGGCGGTACGGCCAAGGGACAGCTGGTCAAGGAAATTGATGCCCTGGGCGGCTGGATGGCAAAGGTATCAGATTCTTCGGCCATCCAGTACCGGACCCTGAACACCCGTAAAGGTCCGGCTGTCCAGTCTACCCGAACCCAGAATGACAAAAACATGTATTCACGAAAGATGAAGCATGTCCTGGAAAAGGCTGAAAATCTGGATCTTAAGCAGGCCATGGTGGAATCTTTGATCATTGAAAACAATGCAATCAAAGGTATTACCGACAATACCGGTTTTGAGTATTTTACGCCCTGCGTGGTCATTACCACCGGCACCTTTCTGCGGGGCACCGTCCATATCGGGTCCTCCAGAATCCAGGCCGGACGTGCCGGAGAATTTGCTTCCACCGGATTAGCCCTAAGCCTTGAATCCATGGAACTTGAGATGGGCAGAATGAAAACCGGCACACCGCCGCGGCTGCATGCCGATTCCATTGATTTTTCAAAATTCAATGTCCACGGATCAGACGAGGTGATCAAACCCTTTTCCTTTTCCACCACCAAAGTGGCAACGCCTATGCTGCCAAGCTTCATGGGCCAGACCAACCCGGCCACCCATGCCGTCATCCGCAACAATCTGAAGTATTCAGCCCTGTACGGTGGACATATCAAGGGCCAATCCGCCAGATACTGCCCATCCTTTGAAGATAAGGTGGTAAAATTTCCGGACCGGGAATCCCACCATGTGATCCTGGAATATGAGGGTATCGACTCCAAAGAAATTTATGCTTCGGGACTGGGCAACAGTCTGCCCCTTGACATTCAATACCAGGTGGTGCGCTCGGTAAAAGGCCTTGAACAGGCCCAGATCATGCGCCCGGCCTATGCCATTGAATACGATTATGTGTCGCCTCTGGAACTGACGCCTGCCCTTGAAACCAAAAAGGTCAAGGGACTGTTCCTGGCCGGGCAAATCAACGGCACGTCCGGCTATGAAGAGGCGGGTGCCCAGGGGCTGTGGGCCGGGGCCAATGCCGCGGCAAAAATACTTGGCCGCCCACCTTTTATTCTGGACCGGTCCCAGGCCTATATGGGAGTCATGGTGGATGACCTTGTCACCCGGGGCACCAAAGAACCCTACCGCATGTTCACGTCCAGGGCCGAATACCGGCTGCTGCTCAGGGAAGACAATGCAGATCTGCGTTTAGCCGGAATCGGTTATGAATACGGCCTGACAGACAAGGCACGCCTGGACGAGGTTTCCCGGATCAAGGCAGCCACAGAAAAAGAACTTGAACGGGTCAGCCGAATCGTGGTCAAACCCAGTGATGAAACCAATGCCTTTCTTACCGGACACAACTCTAATCCCATTGACACAGGTGTCCCTTTAACTCAATTGCTCAAACGTGCGGAGCTCAGTTACGACCTTTTAACGCAGATTGCCCCTGCCCCTGAACCTATCCAGGACCGCGCAGCCCGACAGGTGGAAATTGAAATTAAATATGAAGGGTATATCCGGCGTCAGTATAATGAAATTAAAAAATTTGAGGATCTGGAACGGATAAAAATTCCGCCTGAATTTTCCTTTGATGCGGCCCACGGCCTGTCCAATGAGATCAGGGAAAAGCTCAACCGGATCTGCCCGGCATCCCTGGGCCAGGCATCCCGCATTGACGGCATGACCCCGGCGGCCATTTCCGTTCTTATGGTGGCCATCAGCGCATTCAGGCAAAACCGGTCCCTTTGATACAAAGGAAGGGCCTTCCTCCCCTTGACTTCAACGGGTTGCGCCTTATTTTTATTACACATTTGTACTAAAGAAATAACCATACAGCTAAACGCAAAGGAATAAGATATAAAATGGCGCAAGATTATTACAAAACACTTGGAATAGATAAAACTGCGACAGCCGCCGACATAAAAAAGGCTTACAGAAAACTTGCCCTCAAATACCATCCGGATAAAACCAAAGGGGACAAGGCTCTGGAAGATAAGTTCAAAACCATTTCCGAAGCCTACGCGGTGCTCAGCGATCCTGAAAAAAGAAAACAGTATGACACTTACGGATCTGCCGACTTCCAGCAAAAATTTTCCCAGGAAGATATTTTCAGAAACTTTGACCTGGGCGATATTCTCAAAGAGTTTGGTTTCGGCGGTGGCGGCGGGTTCAACCGGTCCGGCGGTTTTTCCTCTTCATTTAGACAGGGCGGTGCAAGGTCTTCGTTTTCCGGCATGGGGGGCAATCCCTTTTTCCAGAACGCGGGGCCCGGGGGGGGGTACGGTCGCAAATCTCCGACCCGGGGCAAAGATTTGGAATATGAAATTCCTTTAACCCTGGACGAATTGATCAATGGTGCCGGCAAAACCATCACTATTTCCCAGAGCGGTCAGGCCAAAGCTATTGAGGTGAAAATTCCCAAAGGTCTGACCCAGGGCAAAAAAATCAGACTGGCAGGCAAAGGCGAATCAAGCACAAATGGCGGTCCCGCCGGCAACCTTTACATCAAGTCCAGCCCGTCCCTGCCCCGAGGCATTACCCTGGAGGGAAACGATATCCTGATGAAAAAGGATGTCCGGCTCACCCAGGCCCTTTTAGGAGATAAGGTTGAGGTGACCACCCCGTCAGGCAAAACCATAAATCTGACATTGCCGCCGGGGACCGGACAAAAGGCAAAAATGCGTTTGCCGGGCATGGGAATTCCCCATATGAAAGGAAATGGTTGCGGAGATCTCTATGTTGTGGTTAATATAGAGATGCCAAAGAGTTTAAACTCCAAACAGCGAAAACTAATCAAGGAACTTAAGGAAACAGGATTATAATTTAACATGCCTGAATTCATCCCCTTGATTTCCCAACAGGAAATCAAGGAAAAAACCCGGGAGATCGGGCAAAAAATTACTCAGGATTATAAAGGTCTTGATCTCGTGGTTGTAGGGGTGCTCAAGGGGTCTTTTGTTTTTCTGGCCGATCTTGTCCGGCAGATCACCATTGATCATGAAATTGATCTGGTGGGTGCATCATCCTACGAAGGCACATCATCTACCGGACAGATCGTGTTTACAAAACAACCGGACCTTGAACTTAAAGGACGAGATGTGCTGTTGGTGGAAGATATCGTGGATACAGGCCGGACCCTTGCCAAAACTGTCGAATCCATGCAGTTGTTAAATCCCCGGTCCATAAAAACATGTGCGCTGATTGATAAACGCGAACGCCGGGAAGCGCAAATCAATGTGGATTATTCATGTTTCTGCATTGATGGGGGGTTTATCGTGGGCTATGGGCTGGATTATAATGAAAAATATAGAAACCTGCCGGCAATCTTTAATTTAAAAATATAAAGCTAATTATTCAAGTTAAGGGGAAGCTCAATGATAATTACCTGCGAAGCATGCTCAACCCAATTTGTCCTTGATGACGCCCTGATCAAGCCGGAGGGTTCAAAGGTTAAATGCAGTAAGTGCCGGCATATTTTTACAGCCTTTCCACCAGACCATCCCAAAATTGAAGTCCCCGACGGGCCAAAACCTGAAGAACACGATATCCTCTTTGATGAACAAGCGTTCCAAGACGATTCAAACTTTAACAAATCTCAAAATGACGATTTCAGTATAGACAGCGATTCGGATAGCCAGGACTCTGATCTGGAAGATGAAGATACAGACATTGATTTCTCAGAAATTGAATTCGATGAACCGGAATTTCAACAGAAACCGCCTGAAAGTCAGACAGCTACAGAGGCCCCTGATTCCCAGGACCAGGACATTGAAATTGAAGATCCGGCCAAGGACTTTGACGAAGACGGCCTTGATTTCGAAACTGCTGATTTTGATATAGATGAACCGGAACTGGACTTCCAGGATGATGATCTTAAACTGGACACCCAGGAATTTGAATTTGAAGAAATTGAAAATGGGACAGTTTCCGGGCTAACACCAGTGTCCGCAGATTCAGATACGGATACAGCTGATATCGAAATCAGTTTTGCCCAGGATGACGACGCAGACGCAGACCTTGAGCTGGAAGAATTGTCCCTTGACATGGATGACCTATCCGTAGAGGAGTCGTCCATTGATGACCTTGAGCTGGATACGAAAAAAGATGAATCGCCGGAACTTGACTTTGACGACGATGCCCAAACTGATCTTATTCTTGAAGATGACGATCTGGATCTATCCCTCGAATCCGAAGAGGCCCAGATTGACGCCCCTGCCCAACAGCAGGGCGACATAATTGAAGGGCAACCGGATATAAAACATGACGGTTTACCTTCAAATGACGTCAAGCTTGAATCTGATGACAGTGAAGAACCAAGCGAAGAACGAGATGACCGGGAAGCGGACGAGGAAATTGAACAAACCGCCTCAGAGCAGGATAAATTTGCAGAATATGACACGGTGCTGGAACAGGAGACCGAACCGGAAGACGCCGGTATAACCATTCCGGACCCTGAAGTCAAAGACAACACAGATACGCCGGAAACCCCGCTGACCCCGACTGATGACAAAATCGACACCACCATAGAAGCATCAATAGACCAAGCGCCCTTGATCACGCCGCCGTCCGCACAAAGTGTCCGCCAGAAACGAAGCACAAAACAGAAAAAAGGGGGAAGTCTGGCAGTTAAAATTCTGCTGGTGCTGTTTCTGCTGATTCTGGCTGCCTATGTGGCAATCATTCGTCTTGGTGTAACCATTCCGGTAGTGTCCGACATTCAGATTCCCTTTATTACCCAATGGCTTGAGCCCAAACAGCTTCCCCCCCAGCCGCCACTGAAACCCGTAATGGACGAACCCAGTATCGATGGCCGGTTTGTTTCCAATAAAAGCGCAGGGGATCTGTTCATTGTCACAGGCAGAATTAAAAACCCGTCCAATACTGCTGTCAGCTACATCCAGGTCAAAGGGACCCTGATGACAAAGAACAACACCCAAGCAGAAACGCTGATTGCCTATTGCGGCAATGTAATTCCCGAAGAGACACTTAAGTCCGGCAATATCTCGGACATAACCAAGCAGATGGGTGTAAAACAAGGGCATCAAAACACCAATGTCAATATCAAGCCCGGCGCCTCGGTCATGTTTATGCTGGTTTTTTCCAATCTGCCCGAGGATCTGTCCAACTTCACCGTGGCGGTAGAGGGATTTGAGCCTGCTCAAGAATAAAAGACTCATTAATAAGTATTACGAGCCTGTTTAAAAATAGATGAATCGGCTGCAATCACATGAGAATGAGAACCAATCCCCTAATTTTTAAACAGGCTCTAAAGGACAATTATTAAAATAAATTTAAATTTTATTTGACACAACCCCCGACGTTGTGCTATCTAATTCTGGTTTTTTGTGGCGACGTAGCTCAGATGGTCAGAGCATGCGGCTCATATCCGCAGTGTCCGGGGTTCAATTCCCTGCGTCGCTACCAGCCTCTACAATGGCCCCTGTCTTCAGGGGCTTTTTTGATTTTACCCCTATGATTTCAGTGTCAGGGCAAGCCGGCGGATATCGTCCGGCGTTGTATGGCAGCATCCCCCGATAAGCCTGGCCCCATGTTTTGCCCATTGAGCCGCCATTTCACCAAAGGAAGGCATGCCCGGTTTTGGGACCCATGATTGGGTCAAGTTGTTATACACCTCGCCTTTATTGGGGTATACCACCACAGGTTTGTCGGTCACGGACCGGATCTCTTTCACAAGGGCCGCCACATGGACCGGATCTGTGCAGTTGATACCCATGGCTGCCACACAGGGTTTGCTATCCAACCATTGGGCGCAGTCCCGGATCGTCTCTCCGCTGTTGATGTGCTGCCCGTCCCTTGCACTGAAGCTGAACCAGGCCGGAATCATATCCAGATCCTCCCCCAAATCCTCCAGTAGACGGACAAGGGCTCTGGCCTCGGCAAAACAGGGCAGGGTTTCACAGGCCAGAAGATCCGGCCCGGCTGAAATCAGTGTTTTTAATCTTTCTTTGTGAAAATCAACCAGTTCATCTTCACTTATGCCATAATTGCCGGTGTATTCTGACCTGTTCGCCAGAAAGGCCCCGTAGGGACCTACCGACGCAGCCACCAGGGGTTTAAGCCGGTTGACCCGGTTGGCGGGATCAGCCCAGAAACCCTCCACGATCGTTTTTGCCAATGTAACAGCAGACCGGATAAGTTTTTGGGCCTGTTCATGGGTAAACCCATGGCGTGCCAGGCCCTGGAAAGTGGCCTGGTAACTTGCGGTGACCAGACAATCCGCACCGGCATGAAGATAGTCGGTATGAACTGCCGCAATCATGTCAGGATTGTCACACAAAAGGCGAGCCGACCAAAGCGGATCATCAAGATTGCACCCCCGGCGCTCAAGCTCCGTGCCAAGCGCCCCGTCAATGATCAGATATTTTTGCTTTTTGAGATACGCGCGGATAACATCGGCCATAGTATTTTTCCCTCCCGCCCTTTTCATTATCTTAAGGTCTGCATCCCAATATTATGAAATCCATGGAAGAATTTGAAAAATAAAAATTTAACAATCCTCGCCGGAATTCTCCATCCATAATCTTTGATGATGATATGAATGTAATTTCATACAATGATATCCATCTTTTTTTCTAAAAATACATTTTACACTAACTTATATATAATGTTATTATTTCTGTTAATATGAATACCACCATGGCCTATAAATACCGCATGTATCCAACTAAATCCCAGGCGTCCCGATTGGAAAACCAGTTCTCCATGTGCCGACATTTGTACAACTGGAACCTGGAAGAAAGGATCAATGCGTATAAAGAGCATGGTAAAACGGTTTCGTATAATCAACAGCAGAACGCATTGCCCGGACTCAAAAAAGAACGGCCCTGGTTCAAGTCCGTTCACTCCCAGGTTTTGCAGGATGTATTGCGGAGACTGGACCGGGCCTATGACGCTTTTTTCAGGAGGGTAAAACAGGGTACGGAAGCCCCCGGTTTTCCCCGGATTAAACATTTTGGAGAATGGAACAGCATAACATATCCCCAATATAAAGAAATTCCTGCGGTTGATCATATCAAAGTGTCAAAAATCGGAGACATTAAAATCCGGTATCATCGGGATATTCCGAACAATACCAAAATCAAAACCCTGACCATATCCAAAGAGGCCGGAAAGTGGTTTGCCTGTTTCTCGTTTGAGGGTGTTATTTCAAACGAGCCTAAGCCGGGAGCCTTCACCCGAACCCTTGGCATTGATATGGGATTGATTGATTTTTGGTATGATTCTAATGGATATTCCGTCCCGGCTCCGAAGCATCTGAGAAAGAGTGAAAAAGCGTTAAAAAAGCTGCAACGCAAATTATTTCCGGCAAAAGCCGAACAGGATTGGCCCCGGTTCAGGAAGCTGAAAAAAGCGTTGAACAAACGCCATTACCGGATCAAATGCCAAAGAAACGATTTCCTACAAAAATCCGTGAATGAGCTTTTGGATAAAGCGGATCTGGTCTGCTTTGAAGATTTAAAAATAAAGAACATGCTCCGCAGGCCCAAGCCCAAGCAGAATAAGAAAACAGGGGGATTCCTACCCAATGGAGCCAGTGCCAAAGCAGGCTTGAATAAATCTATTTCTGATGCCGGGTGGGGAAAATTTCTTTCTATCCTGAAATATAAGGCACATGGCCTGGGAAAAGAATTGGCTGCTGTCAAACCCCACTACACATCTCAGAAATGTTCTGGTTGTGGCGAGATGGTAAAAAAAGCATTATCTGTGAGGACACATAAATGTCTGCATTGTGGCTTGGTACTAAACCGGGACCACAATGCAGCCATAAACATATTGAGACTGGGGCTACAGTCTCAGGGCCTTGCCTAAGAAGCCCCCACTATAGCGCTTTGCGCTTAGTGGGGGGAGTAGTCACTCGCCTTGACATTTTTGATTCAGACCCCAATTTATGATAGATTTTTCAAATCAACAGGCTATTTATTAACAAGGGAGTAGCTATTTATGCCAGGCGTATATGACATTTGTGTCCAGGACCATTTTGCAGCAGCCCATTCCCTGAGGGGCTATGACGGCAACTGCTCAAATCTGCACGGCCATAACTGGGTTATTGAAGCGCACATACGCTGCACCAAACTCAACCAGTTGGGCATGGGCATAGATTTTAGGGATATCAAAAGTGTGGTCAAAGATGTTTTAAGCAAACTGGATCACACCAATCTTAATGAGGTTGCCGAATTTGGATCAATCAATCCCACGGCTGAAAATCTGGCCAAATTTCTCTACTCGGAACTGTCCAAGCGTTTGAACACCGAATTCATCAAGATCCAAAAAATCATGGTATTCGAAAGTCCGGGCTGCGGATCATCCTACCAGGAGATATAAGTGCCCCTGAACATCTGCGAAATTTTTTACAGCCTGCAGGGGGAATCCACCCGGGCGGGCCTTGCCTGCGTGTTTGTCCGGCTTTCCGGGTGCAACCTGTCCTGTTCCTGGTGCGACACCACCTATGCCGCAACACAATCCGTCTCCATGACCATAAATCAAATCGTGGATCAGGTGTCTGCCTTTGAATGCCCCATGGTTGAAATTACCGGCGGAGAGCCCTTGATTCAGTCCCAGACGCCTGCATTGATATCCGCACTTCTGGAAAAAGGATTTCAGGTGCTGCTGGAAACCAATGGAAGTTTAAGCATTGCACCTGTAGATCCCGCCTGTATCCGCATCATGGATGTCAAGTGCCCCTTATCCGGTGAAGCCGGGTCATTTCTTATCGACAACTTCAATCACATGACATCCCGGGATGAAATCAAATTCGTGGTGGGATCAAGGCAGGACTATGAATATGCGGCATCCGTCATTAAGACACACCTTGTGAACCATCCCAGAGAGAAGATCCACATTTGCCCGGTTTTTGGCCGGATTGAGCTTTCGGACCTGGCGGCATGGATTCTTAAAGACAAGCTGGGTGCAAGACTGTCCCTTCAACAACACAAAATCATCTGGGATCCGGATTTAAGAGGAGTATAAAACATGACAAAAAAAGCCGTTGTTCTTTCATCCGGAGGTATTGACTCCACCACTGCCATGGCCATTGCCAGGGACAGGGGGTACAATATTTACAGTTTAAGTTTCAGGTACGGCCAGCGCCACAGCGTAGAGTTGGAATGCGCAAAGAAAGTAGCTCGCCACCTGGGAACCATTGACCATAAAATCGTGGACATTGACCTGCGCCAGTTCGGCGGTTCTGCGCTCACCGACGACATTGCCGTGCCCAAACACGAAAACGTGGCGCAGATTGATCAAACACAGATTCCTGTCACCTATGTACCGGCCAGGAACACCATCTTTTTATCCTATGCCATGGCCTGGGCCGAGGTGCTTAAGGCCGAAGCCATTTTCATCGGTGTCACAGCCGTGGATTATTCAGGATACCCGGACTGCAGGCCACAGTTCATTGAAGCCTTTCAGACCATGGCCAACCTGGCCACAAAAACCGGGGTAACAAAACAAACTGTTTTGACCATTGAAACTCCTTTGATCCAAATGTCAAAATCCGAAATAATCACCACCGGACATGGCTTAGGCGTAGATTACAGTCTTACCATCTCCTGTTATGATCCGGACGATCAAGGCCGGTCCTGTGGTAAATGCGACTCTTGCCTGCACCGAAAAAAAGGATTTACTGAAGCCGGTATCCCAGATCCGACCCCCTACATTAGAGATCCACAAATTTAGCTGTTTTTTTTCGCTGAACCACGGAAAGCACGGAAAGACACGGAAATGAGTTTGATTTCATCTCTATCCCGGTACCCACCAGGTTTTTTTCCTTCAAATCCCACGCCTCTAAAAAGGGTTACACACCACATAAATGGACAAAGTGCATGGTATCCTTTTGCTTAAAAGCGTTCTCTTATAAAAAAGGGCCTTGCCCTCAGGCCGGAATTCAAGATACTCTCCC
>JAQYWJ010000179.1 GCA_030145005.1 Desulfobacter sp.
GGCTTTTGCAAGCCCCTTCTGAATCTGTGATTCAGGAGGGGGCGTTGACTCCATCATGGTGGCGTTCAGTTATGATATTAACACATCCAAATCCTTTATTTAAGGTCTGTTGACCATAATTTCAATTCTAAAAAACAATGCCTTAAAACATCTGCAACCTGCTTTTACTCTGACGAAAATTAATACATGCATATGACGCCTCTCCTGATGCGGAAAATTGAATATCCCGATAATGGGAATGCAAGTACATAAGGATTTTCAATTTGCCAAAAACCCTTATTTTATATAGGTCTTGAAAAATTAAAAAACACCCGGCCAATTTTAGAATTGAAAGGAGTTAATCAGATGATCAATGTCAGTAAACCTGCCCAGCAACAGGTCAGGATGTACTTTGAAGGCAAAAAAATTGCGCCTATCAGAATTTTTCTAAACACTGCCGGATGCGGCGGGCCAAGCCTTGCCATGGCTTTGGATGAAAAAAAAGAGACGGATGCCGTATTTACCTTTGATGATGTGGAATACATCATGGACAAGGATCTTTTAGACAAGGCAAGCCCGGTGGATATTGATTTCGCAGGAACCGGCTTTCGCCTTGAATCCGGCCTGAAACCGGCAGGCGGATGTACGGGTTGCAGCGGCGGGACATGCGGCGGTTAACCGGATGGTAAGTATGGCTGACCAAGTCCACCTTCATCCCAAATTAAAAAAACAGCTTACGGCAATGAAAGGCCAGGCCAATGCCCCATCCATTGCTGCAGGCCGTGCCGGAAAAATCATTGAGGCCATGATTAAAGGCCGGACATCCCAGGCGTCCGGACTATTCAGGGCACGTTCAGATACCCGGGTGAAAAATTCCTGGAAATATGATCTTGGTGCAGGATACCGCCTGATCTGCATCCGCACCAAACAGAGCATTTACGTCATGCATGTAGGGGATCACGAAAGCTGTGATGCCTGGCTGAAGAATAATTCAAAAAAACAGCCCCAGAATACTGAAATCAAGATGACCACCTTCACCATTCGTGACCACCCGAAACCCTTTGATTTTCAAACGGTTCGATCGCCGGACCGGAAACCGGATTTTGACGATCAGTACCTGACACCCATTCCCCAGGAATACCTGAGAAAAGTATTCTGCGGGCTTGTAGCCGGTTGATACGCTGACTTTTAGCGGAACATTGGGAATTTAAAAACAATACTGATGTAAAAAATAAAAAAACCTTTCAAAGGAGAACATTATGACCGAGGCAGTAAAACTTGATAAAGGAACAAAGGCAACGTTTAAAGAGAAACTGATGAACACACTGCCTAATGGTGTCAACCTCAATATGTGCCTGACATGCGGCGCATGTGCCTCCGGTTGCCCGGCAACCGGGCTTAGAGACATGGATCCGCGTAAATTTGTCAGAATGGTCGCTTTGGGCATGGACGAGGAAGTGACCATGCACCCATGGGTGTGGCTGTGCTCCCAGTGCCAGCGCTGTGTTTATGTCTGCCCGATGAATATCGACATCGCGGCAATGGTGTATCAGGCACGGCAGTTACGGCCCCGGGAAGAAAGACCCAAAGGCATTGTCGGCTCCTGTGACATGGCCTTTAGAAACACCAGCGGCAGTGCCATGGGCATTTCTGAAGAGGACTTTGAATGGGTGGTTGGGGACATTGTTGACGAAGTTCATGAAGACCAGCCGGGCTGGGAACATCTTGAAGCCCCGGTCAATAAAAAAGGGGCCCATTTCTTTGTAAGCCAGAATTCCCGTGAACCGGGTGTGGAGCCCGAGGAGATGGTTCCGCTGTGGAAAATTCTGGATATCGTCGGTGCAGACTGGACCTACGGCTCACGGGGCTGGGGTGGTGAAAATTATTGTATGTTCCTTGCAGATGATAAAAATTGGGAAAAAGTCACTAGAAACACCATTGAATCTGCCATGGATTTGGATTGTAAGGTGTATTTAAACACCGAATGCGGCCATTCCACGTTTTCCGTATGGAAGGGTCAACAAAGATTCAATATAGAGACCGATCTTGAGATTGCCCCCATGGTTCACTATTATGCCAAATGGATAAGGGAAGGCAAACTGAAACCCAGTTCCGACTGGAACAAAGAGTTGAAAGTCACATTCACGGTTCAAGACCCCTGTCAACAGGTTAGAAAAAGCTTTGGTGATCCCTTGGCCGAAGATTTGCGTTTTGTAGTCAAAACCTGCGTTGGTGAAGAAAACTTCATTGACATGGCGCCAAACTATTCCAACAATTTTTGTTGCGGTGGTGGTGGTGGATACCTTCAGTCCGGGTATAATGAAGAGCGTCTAAAATACGGGGAGATCAAAAAAGATCAAATTCTGGCCACCAATGCAGACTACTGCGTTACGCCGTGTCACAACTGTCACGATCAAATCCATAAACTTGCGGATCACTATGAATGTAAGTATCATACCTTGCATTTATGGACACTGATTTGCCTTGCATTAGGCGTGCTTGGTGAAGGCGAGCGGCAATATCTGGGTCCGGATCTGGCCGAAGTTAATATGCCTGAAACAGAAGAGTAATCAAAGCGTTTCATGGCTTTTTAGATTTTTTTAAACCAAGGCAAAATTTTCGGGGGCAGGATATGATCCATGCCCTGCCCCCGTATTTCTATCGAAAATACCAATTTAATTTCACCTTTTCTATTTATATTTTCGCTTTGATTCACTCCCCTGCCCTCCTTATACTGAAAATTTTTAGCATAGATATAGTGTCCGTAAAGATTTGAGACTGGACATTTTATCTATGGCAGTAATAAAGATATTGAAGTCATAAAAAGGAGAGTACAATGAGCGTAGATTATGCCCCCATGTGGAAAAGCCTTGGCATGGACTTGAATGCCCATGACGCATTGCTCGGCGTTCTGGAACAAGGATACCGGGATATTTACCTGGCCCAGAAAAATCGCCCTGAAGGCATGGGTTATTTTGATTTTGTCATGAGCGAGGTTCATGGGTTGCGGATCAAGGAGCTTTTGGACGAAAAAAAGCAGAACCGCAAAATCATCGGCAGCTATTGTGTGTTTGTACCCGAAGAGATCGTTCTTGCCGGCGGTGCTACCCTGGTGGGGTTGTGTTCCGGTGCGGACTTTGTCGTTGAAGAAGTGGAAAAATATTTGCCCAGAAACACCTGTTCATTGATTAAGTCTTCCTTTGGCTTCAAGCTTGGCCGGGTCTGTCCTTACCTTGAAAGTGCGGACATGATTGTGGGAGAAAACACCTGTGACGGCAAAAAAAAAGCCTATGAAACCTTTGCCGGTATGGTGGACAACCTTTATGTCATGGACCTGCCCCAGGTCAAATCCGGCCAGGGACGTGCGCTTCTCAAGGAAGAATTTGAACGGTTCAAAACAGCAGTGGAGGAATTGACCGGCAATAAAATAACCGTGGAGGCCCTTAAAGAGGGGATTAAAGTGGTCAATGCCAAACGAGCAGCCCTGCATCGACTGGCAATATTAAGAAAGGCAGATCCCGCTCCCATTTCAGGTCTTGACGCACTTCTGGCCAATCAGGTTTTCTTTTATGACAAGCCGGCCCGGTTCACCGAATCCGTGAACAAAATATGCGACGAACTTGAGGTGCGGATCAAGGAGAACCAGGGCGCATTTCCTTTGAAAACCCCTAGAATTCTTATCTCCGGCTGTCCCATGGCCGTACCCAACTGGAAACTGCCATGGATCATTGAAACCAGCGGTGCTGTGATCGTGGGCGAGGAATCCTGCGTGGGCGAACGGGGCACCCGGAATCTGACCAATGATTCAGGGCAAAGCATGGATGAATTGATGGAGGCCATCACGGACCGGTATTTCAAGGTGG
Organism: Desulfobacter sp.; assembly: GCA_030145005.1. Taxonomy (GTDB): domain Bacteria; phylum Desulfobacterota; class Desulfobacteria; order Desulfobacterales; family Desulfobacteraceae; genus Desulfobacter. The sequence continues at coordinate 3,843 of JAQYWJ010000179.1, forward strand.
ACTGCGCTATTTTTACCCCTAACCGGGACCGGAGCGACCATATTGTTGAAATGGCCAAAGCCTATGGTGCAAACGGTGTAATCCATTACGGTCTGCAGTTCTGTCAGCCTTATATTATGGAATCCATCCCTGTGGAAAATACGCTTGAAGATTTAGGCATTCCCTGTATGAGGATTGAAACCGACTATGGCATGGAGGACCTGGGGCAGCTTAAGACCCGGGTGGAAGCTTTTATCGAACAAATCTCCGACTAAGGAAAATAATGATTTGCGCAGGCATTGATATCGGTTCCAGAAGCATTGAGCTGGTACTGGTTGAAAACGAAAAGGTTATTGAAACCCGCCAAACCGATACCGGGTTTGACCCCATTTCCCAGGCAAAAAAAGTGATGGAAGGGGTAAACTTTGACCAAATCATGGCCACCGGTTACGGACGCAACCTTTTTGAGGTGGCGTATGATGATGCATCAACGGTCACGGAAATCAAAGCCCATGCCGCAGGCGTCCGGCTTGAATTCCCTGAGGCTCTTGCCATTCTGGACATTGGCGGCCAGGACAGTAAATCCATCCGGCTTAACGACCAGGGCCGGGTGGTGAAATTTGAAATGAATGACCGGTGTGCTGCAGGTACGGGCAAATTTCTTGAAATAATGGCACATAATCTGGGATTTTCCCTTGATGAATTTGGTCCGGCTGCCCTTGCTGCCCAAAAAGATCTTCAAATCAACAGCATGTGCACCGTCTTTGCAGAGTCTGAAGTGACATCGCTCATTGCCAAGGGCCAGGACCGGCAGGAGATTGCCCGGGGCCTTCACTTAAGTG
>JAQYWJ010000180.1 GCA_030145005.1 Desulfobacter sp.
TTGGGGATCGCCTCAAGGTCGCGCACCTTGGGTTTGCGTGCAAATGCTTCCATAAGACCTGCCACCCAGCCTGCTGCAATCATGGGGTTCAGGGAGGTCAGAGGTGCGGCTATAACGGATGAAAAAATGGTGTATGGGTGGGCCAGGGCCATGATCGCACCGATACCGGCAAAAATGCCATTGGCCAGTACCCAGATCCAGATCATGTCAGTCCCGGCGCCTTTACCCTCCATAAGAAATCCGGCAATGAAAAGCATGACGATCAGGCCGGGGATAAGCCATTTCAATACCTTTCCCACTTTGCCGGGAGGCGGGAGTGTTTTGAGTGCGTTAAGGTCTATGGGGGTGTTTTGCTCAATATATTTTAAAATTCCAGGCACATGGGCCGCACCCACAACCGCCACGATTTTGTCTCCCGTCGCACTTCGAATGCTTTGGGCCAGGAACTGGTCCCGTTCGTTAATCAGCACTTCTCCAATAATGGGGTGATCCTCTTTGATTTCGGAAAGCAAGGACTGCAGGATGTCCTGATGCTTCATCTTTTCAATGTCTGTCTCTTCGATTTCATCGGAGTGGCCAAATGACAGCACCATGGCGAATATCAGTTTGGTTTTTTCCCAGAATCCCATGCCCCGCCATATCCGGGAAAGGGTGGTCTGAATTTCCCTGTCCGCAGGGATAATGGCAGCACCTGTTTTTTCTGCGGCAGCAATGGCATTGATCATCTCCTGGCCGGGTTTTATGCCGAATTTATCGGCTATTTTTTTTTGGAAAGCGGCCAACAAAAGATTCATAAACAGCATCAGGGCTTTCTTTTCCTTGATGATTTTTACAATATCCATGTTCTGCCATCTGTCTTTATCCCGGATGGCAGCCAGGCGGTTGTTGCACAACTCCACACATACGGTATCAGGCTGTTCTGATGCTATGGTGTCCGAAACCAACTGGGCACTGTGCCGGGACACATGGGCTGTTCCGATAAGAATGATTTGTTTGCCGTCCCGTTCAAGAATGTGGATGTCATTATTATCCATAGGGTTTTCGTTCATTATGAAACGCTGCCTTTACGCTGAAAAGTTAAAAAGAAAATTATATTATAAGCATTTAGAACCACATGGCAACACAAATTCAGGTCAAATATTGACCTTATCAAACGGTTCTGGTATTCAGCCATTTATGAAATCCGTTAACGAACACATACTCAGAGCCACCAAGGAAATTATAGTCAAGTTCATTGAGATGGGCCGGCTGTCGCCTTCCAATGTTCATGAATCTTTCAAGGATATTTACAAGACCGTCAATGATACCGTGAAAAAGAATCTGGATTCGCCCCAAGATGCCTCATCCGGTCCCCCGAAATCCTGAATTCCGCATGCCCAGGCAGGTGCCGGCCGCAGTTAAAGCCGGTTTGAAAAAAGGGTGGGCCGGTCTGATCTGGCTGGTTAAGATTCTTGTGCCTGTCTCCTTTGCAACAGCTTTAATGGTGCATTATCAGCTTTTGCACCACATTGATTTTTTTTTACAGCCCATGATGACCATGATCCATCTACCGGCCTCTGCAGCCGTTGTTCTGGTTATCGGTATTTTTACAGGTATTTACGGCACTGTGGCAGCCCTGTCTGTTATGCCCTTTTCCATGGCGCACATGACCCTGATTGCCGTGTTTACTCTGATCTCCCATAACCTGATCCAGGAAAGTCTGGTCCAGGCCAACTCAGGGTTGCGGTTTTCAAGGGCGGTTGTTTTCCGTCTGGTCATGTCCTTTGTTGTCACCATGATCTGCGGGAGGATCATGGGGGTGGACCCCGGCAGTGCCGGACCGGCTGGTGTACCGGTTTTACAGGCGGCACCAGGTCCGCTTTCCGTCATGCTGATTGACTGGGCCACGGGCACGGCCTGGCTGTGCTTAAAGATTCTGTGTATTATCATGCCGTTGATGGTGGTCATGGAACTGGCAAGAATCTTTCATCTTATCGAGGTTGTGACACGGATTACAGCCCCTGTTTTAAGACTTTTGGGTCTGGATAAATCCTGCGCACCGCTCTGGATGACCGCAGCGGTTTTTGGTCTGGCTTACGGAGCTGCCGTTATCGTTGAAGAGACAAAAAATAGTACCCATGACCCGAAAGCCTTAACCCGGCTTCAACTATCTATCGGGGTCAATCATGCCATGATTGAGGATCCGTCCTTATTTCTCCCTTTGGGTCTGCCTGCATTCTGGCTGTGGATCCCCAGGCTTGTATCTGCCATGGCTGCTGCCTGGCTGCACATGGGTTTTTCTTGGGCAAGGAGATTTTATGCTGCACGCTCTGGCCATAAAAAACTTTGCGATTATTGAGGATTTGCGCATTGAATTCGGTTCCGGCCTTTCTGTGTTGACAGGGGAAACCGGGGCAGGAAAATCAATTATTATCCAGGCTGTAAATCTGCTTTTGGGATCCCGGGCATCGGCGGATCTGGTACGCACCGGAAAGGACAATGCCGAACTGGAAGCTGTATTTGGCATTGCCCCTGATTCCCATGCTGCCCGGCTCATGGTAGGCCAGGATATGGATATTGAAGACGGCCTGATCATCAGGCGGGTGGTATCTGCTGAAGGAAAAAGTAAAATTTATGTTAACGCCCGCCAAACCACTCTGGATTTTTTAAAACAGGTGACGGAAAACATCGCCGGTGTATCCAGTCAGCATGCCCACCAGGGGCTGCTCAAGGAAGATCAGCACCTGGATATCCTGGACGAATTTGCCCAGACCTTTGACCTAAGAAAAGATGTGGCCGGGTTGTACCGGCAGATTGTTCCTTTGAAAAAAGAGATAGCCGATTTAAAGGCCGGAAAGGAAAAGGCCGAAAAAGAACTGGCACTGCTCCAATTTCAGGTGGATGAGATTGACACCGCCAATATCCAGCCCGGTGAGGATGAAGACCTGATTCAAAAACGTGACCGGTTGCAGAATGCCGCGCAGATTTTTGAAACAGTAAACAGTGCGGTGCATAATTTATATGACCGGGAAGGCTCGGTGCTGGATCAGATTTCAGGCATGTCTGCCCGGTTTGGCCGGTTCTGCGAGACCGATGAAAAACTGGGTGCCCTGGCCCGGCGCCTGGACGAAATATCCTATGAACTTCAAGACCTGGTGTCAGAGTTCAGATCCTTTGCCGCAGGCATTGATCTGGACCCCCAGTCCCTGGAGCAGGTGGACCAGCGCCTGGATCAGATCGCCAGACTTAAGCGCAAATATGGAGGCAGTCTTGACACCATATTTGCGCAATACCGGAACATGGCGGAAAATCTGGCAGACATCCAGGGGATTGAGGGGCGTATCGAACAACTGGAACAAGAACAAAAGGGATTGGTGGCCCGGATTCGCCAAAAGGCAAAGGCCCTGTCCGTGCGGCGGCAGAAAGAAGGCCTGGCCCTGGCCAGGCTGGCAAAGGCAGAGCTTGGTGCCCTTGAAATGGGCCGGACCAGTTTTGAGGTGGATTTTTCCACGGACCCAGGCGTTGACCCTGACGAGCTTGCAACGACGGATAATAAAAAAATATCTGGCACAGGCATGGATCGAGTACGGTTTTTGCTTACCCCAAATCCCGGGGAAGCCCCAAAGCCTTTGGCAAAAATAGCCTCGGGCGGAGAGCTATCCCGTATTGTCTTGGCACTTAAGGCTGTGCTCTGCCGGGGCCAGTCCTTTGAGACCCTGATTTTTGATGAGGTGGATGCCGGTATTGGCGGTGCGACATCCGACAAGGTGGGGCTTAAACTTAAAGAACTGGGCCGGGTTCAACAGGTGATCTGCATTACCCACCTGGCCCAGATTGCCAGGTACGGCAACCATCAGTTCAGGATAACCAAACAGGTGTCAGGCGGCAGAACAGCCACCCGCATCACCCCCTTGACCTGTCAGGAAGACCGGGTAAAGGAGCTGGCCCGGATGATTGGCGGCAGCCGGATCACCGATGCCACCCTTGCCCATGCCAGGGAACTTCTTGATACGGCAGAGGAGTCTTGACAAATTCTATAACTGCTTATCTTTAGTAAATAATTATCATTATATGAGGGATAAACATGCCGATATATGAATTTAAATGCAGTAAATGTGAAGAGTTTTTTGAAGTGATTGTCATGGGGGAACAAGATGACCAGGAGGTTGCCTGCCCCAAATGTAAATCCAAGGAGTTCCAGCGGGTGGTCTCTGCCACCAATTATGCCATGGGTCCGTCAGGAAACACTGCCCAGGGCGTACATACCCAGGAACGTACCTGTTCAAGCGGAACGTGTAAGACCTATACGGTTCCCGGAGGTTAGGGGGTCGGGCAATAATGCCGGGTTTGTTAAAATTATCGCCCATCGCGGGGCCAGGCTTCTGGCCCCGGAAAATACCTTGGCGGCTACCCCTTTGGCACAAAAACCGGACGCTCATCTTATCTGTGGGGCGGGTTACCGTATCGCTTTTCAAATCAATCAAGGTCATATCAACTTTACCCTTTAAATTTTTAATTGTACGGGCGTATCTTTGTCAGGATTTCTGATCATAATTTGCATGCAGTGATATTCTAAGACTTTTGTTTGCCCATGCCGAATAAAAGGTCAGTTTGCCAAATTATTATGATTTTACAAAGGTTTGAACCCAGGCCCATGGCCATATTTTGG
>JAQYWJ010000181.1 GCA_030145005.1 Desulfobacter sp.
ATATTCCAGATTGGTTTCGATCCCATCCATTTTGGTAAACCAGTAAGTCAAAAAGGCGCTGGGTTCATAGCTTTCATATTCATCGGCATCTGAATTTTTATAGTTATCTGTTTCGTAAGAAAAATTTGCCCCCATACTGTTCCGGGGACCAAACGCCTTACGGATGGAAGCATTGGCAGTATGCGTCTGGTGTTCTTTGTAATCACCGGTTCTGACCTGCTGGTCAAAGCTATTGGAATAGTCATAGCCAAGGGAAGTTTTAACCGTTTTTGTCAACTGGCTGTCAACAGATGCACTTGCAGAATGCTCCCAGGACTCTCCGGTATTGTTCCCGTCATGCCCGTCATAGCTGATATCTGCCTTGGCAGAGGTATGTTTTGTGACCTGACAGGCAGCGGACAGACTGGCGTTATGGTCCAGGCCGTCCCTTTCATTCAGATTTTTATAATCCGTATACTCCGGATTGTATTCCAGATAAATTTTGCTTCTTTTACTTAAAAATCCCGCGGAAAACCCAAGTTCATAGGACGTGGTCCACTCTTCAAACGGGTCGGTCTCGGTTTGAAAATAGTTGTCCTGATACTCCTCTGTGACTGTCAGGGTCGGCACAATCTGGGTAACCATCCTGGCCTGGGCAAATGAGACCGGCAGCAGAAGACAGGTCGCAGCAGCCAAAAAACATGCATGGGGAGTTATCATGGACAATTTCATGAGAGACCTCCTGCTTTGCTGAAAATATCGCAAGTTCAAGGAACGATGATGATATCGTCGGCCTTGAGCTGGATATCATTTCCAAGCTCGCCGTCCGTAATATCGTCATAATCAATTTTGATCATCTGTTCCTTTCCGTTGTCCCTGCGGAACAGGATAATCTCATCCTTGGATGCCCATTCAGTGAATCCTTTGGCCAAAGCAAATGCCTGTACAACGGTCAGCTTTTTAATTAAAGGGTATTCACCCACGCCCACGACTTCGCCAAGTATGTAATATTTCTGGCTTCCCGGGTTTGCCAGGGTGACCGTGACAGTCGGAGCCTCCACAAACTCAGCCAGCCCGGTTTCAATTACTTTTTTCAATCCCATTGTAGTGCGGCCTTCGGCCTGGATATCATCCAGCAGAGGAATGGTAATTTTACCGTCATTGCGGACAAACACTTTCTCAAATGTCAGATCTTCTTCCTTCCATGTTGTCACTTGCAGGACATCTCCGACACCAATTTTATAATCGCCATCGGTGGATGCCCCGGCGCTGTCTGCCGCAACATTCCCTGCCAGACAAAAATATGCGGCAAGCAACATAAAAAAAGAACAAAAAAACCATTTTATTGAATTAATTTTAAACATAGCTCCGCCCCTTCGATTACATCGATTAATATCTTTTTGAAATCTGTTTAGGCCACAGAGTTCCTAAATTCCATGACTGATTAAAACTAAAAATCTTGCCTACCGGCTTCTATATTTATCTATAAGCCTTGCTTATTACTTATCTGGCACCTTTGCCAAAAAGAACTGTTTTGACGGTTTTTAAAAGAATGACCACATCCAGGGCAAAGGACATATTTTTAATATAAAAAAGATCATAATTGAGCTTTTCCACGGCATCTTCAACTGTTGCGCCGTAATCATAACAGATCTGAGCCCACCCCGTAAGCCCTGGCTTTACATTGAATCGCTGGGTGTAAAAAGGAATTTTTTTTTCCAGCTGATCCGTGAAATATTTGCGTTCGGGACGGGGCCCCACAAGGCTCATGGTTCCCATGAGGACCTCCCATAACTGGGGCAGTTCATCTATCCTGTATTTCCTTATGACGCGTCCCACCCGTGTGATGCGGTTATCATTATTACCGGCCCATACCGGACCCGTTAATTTTTCAGCATCCTGCACCATGGAACGGAATTTATGCATCATATATTCTTTTTTACCACCGCCAACCCGGTCCTGGGCAAAAAGGACCGGACCTTTTGAATCCATCTTGATCAGAATGGCCACCAATATAAGTAAAGGAGAAAGAAGTATCAAAAGGATTGAAGACAAAATGATATCCTGCATTCGCTTCATACCCGCCTTAAACCATGATTTCTGGAACCCTTTGGAAAAAATCAACCATGATGGTTCTATCTCCCGAACCAGGACCCTTCCGGTCAGCAATTCATAGAAAGAGCTGCCTGAAATCACATCAATGCCTTCAGTCCTGCACTGAAGAAGCTCCTGGGTAGGAAACCGCCCTCTTTTTTCCTTAAACGCCACAATAATTTTGTTTATGTTATATGTTTCAGAAATCTCACAAAGCGTTTTATCCTTTTGATCCACCACCAAATTTTCAGGCAGTTTATCTGTTTCTTTGTCAAGATCATCAGGAATAACAGCACATACTGTATAGCCGCAGTCTATGGTACTCGTGATTTTTTCATAAATATCCTTGGCCAGCTTACTGGAACCAAGAATGATAATACGTTGGTTAAATATCCCTTTGTTAAGAATATAAAGATAGCCGACCCGCCAGAGAATGATGAAAAAAATCAGAAAAAATATGCTTAAAATATAAATTTTTTGATCCACAATTACCAGAGGGAAAAGGAAGTAGACACCGGCCAGGAGGATGGAAGCAACCCCTATGGACTGGAGCAGACGGATTATAATCTCCGGGATCTGTGAAGCAACATCAAAATCATAAAGGTCATTATAATACAAACAGGTCTGTAGAATAGCGGTAATCAGAAGTATTCTTAAAATCAGCATCAGATCAAACCAGTATGAACTGGAAAAGGTTAAAAGGGCTGTTGATAAAAGAAAACAGCTGAAAATCACGCATCCTTCCAGAAAAAAAAACAACATGTTTCTAATAGGGAAATATTGGCGCAAAATGCTGAGCATTTTTTAAGAAGCTCCTGTTTTAATCACCGCCGTTGATGATATCCGTATCCATAACCGATTTTATTATATCCATAGCCATACCCAATTGTTTTTTTTGAGAAATTAGTAACTACCCCCAACACCTTTTCACGTCCGTAAATATCCAGGATGTCTGCAACCTCCTTGGTCCGTGTTTTTCCCTGGCGGACAACCAGAATAATGCCATCTACAAACCGGGCAATGGCATTGGTTTCTGATGTCATATAAGGGGGCGGCGTATCAATAATGATATATCTGTCATTGTAACGCAGTTTGACCTCATGGAGCAGGCGGCGCATCTGACCGGAAGAGAGAAGCTCTGACGGATTAGACGGAATCTGTCCTGCGGTTAAAATAGTCAATTTATTTACAGATACTTTTTTAAGAACCGAAGGCAACGGTATCTTGTTTGCCAGGTAATCGCTCAAGCCCTGCTCTTTACCTCCATAACCAAAAAACGTATGGATCGTAGGAGACCTCAGATCGCAGTCCATGAGAAGAACATACTCATCAATACTCTGGGCTATGCTTACAGCAAGATTGGCGGCCACAAAGGATTTGCCTTCATGGGGAGAGGCGCTTGTCACCATGATGGTTTTTGGCGGGTTCCCTTTCTCAGGAAACAAAATATTGTTTTTTAACAGCCGGAATTGCTCCGAAGCCGGCGAATGGGGTTTTGAGGCTGTGACGAGAGCTGGATTTGTGGGCCTGGAACTGGATTGAGTTATCGCCTCTGATTGTCCGGAAACCCGGCTGTCTGAATCATCACAGATTATAGCCGAATCATCACCCGCCGCAGATTTTTTTTCCGGTGTTACGTTATTCCCTGCTTTTTTCAGCGCCCTAAATATTTTTCCCAAAACCTCGTATCCCCGGCATTATAAATTGAGTGTTGTTTTTATAAAATTAAGTGTCCTGTCCAGACCTTTCTGATTCAATATTGCAAAAAATATCAGAAAGACTGCACTATAGCTGCAGCAACAGATAAACATGACCCATTCAATTTTTTGTTTCGTCCTGCCGCCCGGTTTTTGAAGCGGGGGAATTGATGCCAAAATCGGCAGTCCTAACTCAGTTTCAATTTGATCATCCCGCCGGATGACAGAGAAGTTTAGCAACTCTTTTAAAAAAAGGACACCTCCGCCCAGTCCAAGGCCCCCGGCTACGGATAATAAAAACATTATTTTAACATTGGGAGAAATCGGCTTTTCCGGCAGACGGGCATAATCCAGAATCCGGAACTGCTCCCCTTTTTGTTTTTTTTCCATGTTGACGGACAATTCGGCTTCCAGCTTTCTGTCCAAAATAGAGTTGTACACGTCCTGGATATTGCTGTAGTCTCGTGTCAAAGACTGAAGTTCGAGTTCTCGTTTAGGCGTACCTTCAACGCGTTGCTGATAAATCTTCATTTCTTTTTGAATTGTTGATACCTCAGCTTGAATATTATTTGCCTCAACGACAAGTTGATCTCGCTGCGCCCGCAAGGGCGCCACAGGATCCCAGCCCATATCCGGCAGGATATCATCCTCTGACCCGTCTGAGGCCTGATCTTCCTCCTTTGCAGCTTCGATATTTTTCTTTAATTTTTCTATAGTTCTTTTTAATTTTTTGACATCTGGATGCTTTTCAGTATATCGAAGCAAAAGCGCTTCGTATTTTGCTTGAGCAGCCTGGAGAGAAGAATTATCCTCGTCCTCGAATTCATCAAAAT
>JAQYWJ010000182.1 GCA_030145005.1 Desulfobacter sp.
TCTTGATCACGGCCGGCATCCTGGCGTTCCTGAGCGCCTCCACCGCAGGGGCCAAGGATTATATTTACGCCGTGGTGAACAATGCCGTCCAGGTCATTGACTGCGAAACCGACACGGTCATCAAAACAATTGAGTTCAATGATTTTATCATCAACACTGCCTGCTCGTCCGACGGCAAGCGGTTATACCTGAATGCGATTCACTCCATTTATGCCGTGGATACCGGCACCAACACCCTGGTTGAAAGCTATCCGTTTTCGACGGAGTTAAGCAAGGTGTCCATTTTCGGCATGAACATATCCAATGACGGGAAAAAATTGTTTATCTGCTGCTCCATTGTCAAGAAAAAACAAAACATTCCCCGGTTGAATGTTCTGCCCGATCAACTGGTGGTCTACGACATCGAAAGAAAGCGAATGGTTAAAAATTATCCCATTCCCACCAGCTATACCCAGCCGGTGGTCTTGAGAAATGATCCGGATCACCTGATCCTGGTGGGGCAGGACATTGAACGGTTCAACCTGAAAACCGGTAAACGAGATATGCTCATGCCTTTTTTGAACACGAAGAAGCCCGAGGATATGAGAAACTGTCTGGCCAACTGGCAGCCCGGCAGTCCCGGTGACCACGGCATCTTTGTCAACCCGTACTATGATGCAAAGGGATTGGGCTACTTTTTCATTGACAAAAACAGCGGAAAAATGGACGACCTGAGGGGCAAAGACGTCTGGTTTGCCTATTCCAGTATGTTGTCTCCTGATCAAAAATACATATATGCAGTCATGGATGAGTTGATCAAGGTGGATCGGACCACCGGAGAAACACTGAAGGTGGCCCATTTGGAAACCGGCACCAACTATACGGTGGCCATTACGTCTGACGGGAAAAAAATCTATGCCGGTCCCGGCGGACCGGACATCAGCGTGTTTGATGCCGATTCCCTGGAATTGCTGAGTATTATTCCCTTGATGTCCGACGGGGTGGCCACTCAAATGCTGTCCAAAAAATAATCTTTTAGACCGATGACATTGAGCGGGCCGGGAAAATTCCGGTCCGCTTCGTTCAAAAACAGCAACACTGTAAAAGGAAACAAAGTAGAAGCATGCAATCCAAATCCAAGAAAAGGTTAATCCTGATCCTCATCGCTATTGTGCTTCCTGCAATCGCGCTGGCAGCCCATGAATTATCAGTGGTTTATCTTCAGGATAAAACCTGTGTCGTCTGTCATGAAATGAAAGATCCCATTGAAAAATGGAAGGACTCGGGAACGGCCAAAAACCACAGGAACTGCGCCAAGTGTCATTTCGATCCTGGAGTTAAGGGATGGATGGACATGAACAAATCCGCTGTCCGGTTTCTTGACGATCATTTCAAGCGGGATCCGGATGCCCCGATCCTTCCCAAGGAAGAGCCTCTTTTTCTTGAAGTGGACAAAGAACCGGGCTATTGGAGCCATGTCCCCAATTCCCGGTGTTTTTCCTGTAAAAATGTTGAAAACCATAAACCGGAGGACCAGGTTCGTATCCACAAAAAGCTGATTAAAAACATTGCATCCCAGCCTTGCAAGGACTGCCACAACCATGAGATGAGAAACGGGCAGAAATTTTTTGAGCCGGTCACGGCCGAGGCTAGCTGATGAAAGGGTCAAATATGGAAATCGCCCGGCACTGGGTGGGTGGCGGCATAGACAATGAATCGGTCCAGCCCTGGGAAAGCCTTAAAGCCTTTTTCTCTGAAAGTGATTTTTACCGACAGGATATTAAAGATATCGTGTCCCAACCCGACCGTATCTATATCGGCGACGAGTTCTGTCCTAAGCGCCTGCCGGATGTGAAAGGTCTGAAAAATCAGCTGAAAGCAGCGGATCAAAAAGGATTGCCCGTCACCCTTCTGACCCCGGTTCTCACCGACGGCGGGATCAAGGCCTGCGGTAAATTGTTTGAAACATTCCATCAGTGGGATCATGCCGCTGAAGTGGTGGTGAACGATCTGGGTGTCCTGCTTTATCTGAAACAAACATTTCCCGGATTCAACCTGTCCATGGGAAGAATTTTCAATAAAGGCTTTAAAGATCCCCGCCTGGACAAAAAAAACATCACCTCGGCAGCAGCCGCTACCTGCTTCAATGACTATTCGTTCCAACATGCCAATATGAGAGGCCTGGTCAAAAACCTTGGCATTCAAAGATTTGAGCAGGATCTCTTTCCCCATGCCGATCTCGATCCGGACGCCTTGGCAATGAACGGTTCAGGCTTTGACGTTTCCGTTTATTTTCCCTTTGGCTATGTCACAACAGGCCGGGCCTGCATTACAGCCGGAATGAACGGCCGGGCCGGTGCCAAGTTCAATTTCAGTGCCGGCTGCCACGCCCCCTGCACCACCCACCGGTTCAAACTCAACCATCCGGGTCATGGACCGGATCTGCTTCAAAACGGCAACACCATATTCTATCCCTACACGGCATCCATGCTGGGACATCTTCTTAAAAGCGCCGAAACCCATGGAGTGCGCCTGGTCTGGCAAGGGGGATTGGCATGAATATCATTACCCCCATCCGCTCCCTTGAAGAGCTGGAAATGCTGATTTCCAACGGTGCGGATGAACTGTACTGCGGCTTAAAAACAAGGGAATGGGACGAGATTTTCAGTGAAAGCCTGTGGATGAACCGAAGAAGCCCGAACCAGGCCAACATCACGTCATTAAAGGATCTTGAGACCCTGATCTCCGCGGCCCATGAGAATGCCGTCAAAGTGAGCATCACCCTGAATGCCCCGTTTTATCCTAAAAACGGCATGGCGTATCTTCTCACCTTATGCGGCCGGCTTGCGGACATGGGTGTGGACGCATTGATTGTTTCGGATTTGAACCTGCTGGTTGAACTGTCCCGGCTGAACCTGGCCCTGCGGATTCATTTAAGCAGCCTGGGCGCCTGTTTCAATTCCTTTTCCGTGCCGCTTTACAAATCCCTGGGGGTTAAGCGAGTCATTCTGCCCCGCCAGTTGACCCTGCCTGAAATAAAGGCAATCGTCACCAAGCACAGGGATGACATGGAGTTTGAAGTGTTCGCGGTGAACGACGGGTGCTATTTTGAAGAATCATTCTGCCAGACCAGCCACACCCTGGGCGCATTTTGTCTCACCGACTGGTCAATCACGCCCCTGGGAACCGACAGCCCCGGAACCGGAGATGAAACCGTTTACCCGGATTTAAAAAAGCGCCTGGCACACTTTAAAACCTATCTTTGGTATCAGAACAATTGCGGCTCCAGTTTCCAGCAGGACGGCCTGCCCAACGGCCCCTGCAGTCTGTGCCAATTCGGCGATTTCAGGGACTGGGGCGTCACCGCCGTTAAACTAGTGGGAAGAGAAGCGTCGTTTCACCGAAAAATGGGCAGTCTGCAACTGGTCAAAGCCGTCCGGGACAAGGCGCTGCAAACCCAAAACCGCGACAGGATAATAGATTATGCAAGACAGCTTCGCCAAACCCCTGAATACTGTGATTCAGGATACATGTGCTACTTCAGGAAACACTGAAAAAAAAACGGTTGATCCGTCTATCCGGGAGCAGATGGGTTATCTGGGGTCTTACCTGAAACCCCACAAAAAGATATTGATCTTTTCTTTAATTTTAAGCGCCTTGAGCACGGCTCTTGGCATGCTTCAGCCCTGGTTTGCCAAAATTCTCATCGACCGGGTGTTCCTGGGGAATCAACCCGGGATTCTTTTTCCGGTCCTTGGGGTATTGATTCTGCTGCTTGTGGTGGGATTCGGGGTCAGGGTCGCCAACCGATACCTGTATACCAAATACTCGGCCCGGATTCTTTTTGCCATGAGAGAAGACCTGTTCGGCCACCTCCAGAGAATCCCCCTGGTCTATTTTTCAAAAAACAAAATCGGGGATATTTATTCCAGGATTGCCTCGGATATGGCCGATATCCAGGCACTGGTCACGGATATTTTCCCTAAATACCTATTTGATGCTTTAACCTTCATCATCACGGCTGTCATCCTGTTCTGGCTGAACTGGGAAATGGCCCTGATGAGCCTTGCCATCCTGCCCTTTGCCGTCTGGGTGGTCCAGGCCATCAAACCCAAACTTTTCGCCCTTTCCGAGGATCTTGCCAAAACCAATGCCGGTATTGCCCATTTTTTATTTGAATCCCTGTCCAATACAGCCGCCATCCGGGCCTTTGGCGCAGAAAAATCCGAAAACGAAAAACTGTCTGCCAAACAGTCCGGGGTCTTGGACCTGCTGCTTCGGTTCCAGGTGCTGGGGGCGGTTTCCGGTTCCGTACCCACGGCCTTTGCCATTGTGAACACCTTAATTGTATTTGGGTTTGGCGGATGGAAGGTCCTGGAAGGGAATTTGACCATTGGCACCCTGGTGGCCTTTTCCGTATACCAGGGCCGGGTATTCGGTCCCCTCCAGGGGCTGCTGGACGGGATATTGTCCATTCAAAAGTCAAAGGTAGCCCTGAAACGGGTCCGTGAAATCCTGGATATTTCCCCCAGTACGGATCAAACCGGAGATCAGGTGCTGAGCCCGGCGTTGTCCGCCAAGGACCTGGCCATAGAGGACTTAAGTTTTTCCTATGACG
>JAQYWJ010000183.1 GCA_030145005.1 Desulfobacter sp.
CCTAATTTTTAAAGGCTCTAAAGCAGGGAATAGGGATCCACATCTATAACAACGGAGACGGATTTCACCTTCTGGATGGCCGGGTCCCGGACCATGGCAGACACCATCCGGCTGATATTAACCGATGAAACACATTTAATAAGAATCTGCCATCTGTACCGGGAAGAAATTTTCTGGATGGCCGCTTCAATGGGTCCGAGGATCTGGGCTTTGGGTTCCCGGGTATTGAGCCGTTCAAGGAGATCTGCGGCAAGCCGGGCATGGTCCCTTGTCTTATCTGCATTTTTTCCTGAAATTTTGAGCTGGATCATCCGGGAAAACGGCGGATACATCAACGCCTTTCTAAAGGGAGTTTCCTGATTGAAAAATTCAAGGTAATCCTGATTACGGGCGGCTTTAATGGTGAAGTGATCCGGGTTAAAGGTCTGCATGATCACCCGGCCGGGCTCCTCCCCCCGGCCGGCCCGGCCCGCCACCTGGGCCAGCAACTGGAAGGTGCGTTCACTTGCCCTGAAATCGGGCAGACTTAAACTTAAATCCGCACAGATCACCCCCACCAGGGTAATGGCCGGGAAATCGTGTCCCTTGGCCAACATCTGGGTACCCACAATAATATCCACGGTACGGTTGCGGATCTGACGCAAAATTGCCAGGGTGCTGCCCTTTCTGGCCGTGGAATCCTGGTCCACCCGGGCCACCCGGGCATCGGGAAAAAGGGTTTTCAGCATGGATTCAATTTTTTCCGTGCCAAACCCCAAATTCCTGATTTTCCCGGTGCCACAGTCAGGACAGCGGATGTCAGATGTTAAAATATGACCGCACAGATGGCACTTATAATGATTCGCGTCTTTGTGAAGGGTCATGGTCACATCACAATGGGGACAGCCCAGGGTCTTGCCGCAGGAGGCACATACCGGAAAGGTGGAAAACCCCCGGCGATTTAAAAAAATCAAGGCCTGATTCCCCTTTTCAAGGCAGGAACGGATGGCCCGGCCAAGCTCCGGGGTAATGATACTGTCTGTTCCCCAGGTTCCCTGGTACTTTTTCATATCCACCAGGGTGATTTCAGGCAATGTCCGGTTGTTCACCCGCTGGGTCAGTTCCAGCTTAAAAAATTTTTCCGACACCACATTCCGGCAGGACTGCACCGAAGGCGTGGCCGAGCCTAATACCACAGGGCAGTTGTGCATTTTTGCCCGGACCACGGCAAGGTCCCGGGCATTATAGCGCAGACCCGATTCCTGTTTATAGGAATAGTCATGTTCCTCATCCACAATGATAATGCCGATGTCCCGGATCGGCGCAAAAATCGCAGACCGGGCACCAATGACGATATTGACCTTGCCAAGGCTTATTTTCCGCCACTGATCCAGGCGCTCTCCCTGGGAAAGCATGGAGTGGATTACCGCAATTTCCTCACCAAACCTTGCTCTGAAACGCCTTTCAGTCTGGGAAATCAGGGCAATTTCCGGTACCAATACAATGGCCCCCCTGCCCTTTTCCACGACATCCGCCACCAGGCGCATATAAACTTCGGTCTTGCCGGATCCGGTCACGCCCACCAGCAGGCAGGGGGAGAATACATCTCGGCGCCCCTGAATCTCTTTTACAACTGCAGCCTGTTCATTGGTAAGTTCAGGCGGGGTATCCGGTGTTACCGGCTCCCCCAAAGGATCTCTGAACACCCGGCGGCCGACCACGTTCAGCCACCCGGCCTGGGCCAGGGGTTTGATCAGATTCGGTGCTGTGGGCACATGCCGCTTAAGGCTGGTCAGAGAAACCTCCCCTGCCTCCCGGACAATGGAGAGAATCTTCTGACGTTTGGCTGACATCCGGATCTGCCGGCTCGGCGTTTGCCCAGGCAGGGAAATAAATTTTTCGGTTTTAATCCCGGCGGTTTCCTTTTGAAGCACGGCGGAGATCTGCACCAGGTCTTTTTTTTCAAGCCGACGCAGGACAGCCGCCCCGGCAGGGTCTCGGCGGGAAAGGGATTTTAAAGAGATTCCGTCCTTTGCAGCAGCCAAATCCAGAACTCTGGCCTCTTCATGGGGCAAATCCCCGGCTTCAAGGGCTTGTGCGCCCTTAACCGTGACAAAGGCATAGGAGACATCCATGCAGTCCAGGCCGGCGGGCAGTGCCGCTTTAATGGTATCTCCTAAAGGATAGATATAATAGCCTGCCACCCATTTGAAAAAGGCAATGTCGGATTCGGGAAACAGAGGGTGATCATCCAGCAGATCCAGCACATCTTTGATCTTATATGGCCCGCTTTCCTTTTTCTCCTCCAGGATATAGCCGGTGACCCGGCGCCGTCCAAAGGGCACCAACACCCGCATACCGGGACAGGCATCACCCCGGAACTCATCGGGAATCCCGTAAACAAAAGTCCGGTTCACAGGCAGGGTAACAGCCACCTCAATGTAGTCCGTAGAAATCATGGGGGGCATTGTGCAGGATAAGTTTATGAATTTCAATATCCAACTGACGGTCCCCAAATTACAATTATCGCCCAGGCACAGAGCAATCGGATGAAAACTTCTAGGAAAAAGATTTTTATTTCTCAACCCCACTTTTTTACGGAGTCAATTGCTTTGTCTGTTATGATAAAAATTCCGACTCCGAGTTACATATAAAACAACAAGATTCTTCACTTGACAGGCACTATTTTTTATGCATAACTATCAAAATGTTCATTTTATGTTCACTAATTTTTCAACAAATATTTTTTACTCATTAGTAAAAAGTATAAGGTTTTTCATATAAAAACCCGCTTAGACCGCAATCTGCGGAAACGCTAAAACACCATATAAACGTGTATTTTTCTTAGCTTACATGACCGGACAAAGTAATGATAAAAACCGAACATATATACCACATGCTTAAAAAATGGATTACTGAAACAACAGGTAATACTCAAATAACCCCTGAGCTTGCTTCAGAAAAGCAGGGAGACCAGGCTTTTGTCTCTGTCTATCTTAAAGAGATAACAAACTCCGTCACAACAGGAGCAAGACCTGTTAATAATACGGTACAGCTGGTTTTGACATATCTTATCACTGTTATTTCAGATGATATTCACCTTATAAACAATACCATAGCAACACTGACAGTGGCAGCCCTTGGCCATGAAACGATTGAAGTTGAACAAAAAGGTCTTTTACCGTCAGAATGGCAGGCAATGAACCTTACGCCCAAACCGTCCCTGTTAATAAAAATACCACTGAACTGTGAAAAAGAGAAAAAATCACCCGTACTGGTCGAAAAACCACATGTTCTGAAAGGTAATATTATTAAATAACAACCATGGGCTGACCTGGTCTATCAACACCCAGACTCAACCCACAAAGAAACATGGCTGATGTCGATCGTACAACGTGCAGCATAAGCAAAAAAGGAGACTATTATGGCTTTAAGCTACCAGACCCCGGGCATCTATGTTGAAGAAACAGCATCAGGCCCAAGGCCGATTGAGGCAGTCGGCACAAGTACCGTAGGTTTTATTGGAACGGCACCAAATGCTAACGCACATGTTAATGAGCTTGTCCCTGTAACAAACTGGCTTCAGTTTGTAAAAAAATTTGTTTCGGATGGTGATCAGAGCACAGGGCTTTCCCAGGCAGTATTCGGTTTTTTTCAAAACTGCAGCGGCCTTTGTTATATAGTAAATGTCGGAAAAAACGGAACCCTTTCCGGAAGCAGCGGGGCCGGACGTGAAGGCCTTGATCTTTTTGAAGAGATTGACGAGATTGCCATTGTTGCTGCACCCGGATACACGGACCCTGCATCTTATGATGCCGTTTTAACGCATTGTGAAAAAATGAAAGACAGGGTGGCAGTGCTTGACGGCCCGAAAGAGGTGACGCTGCTTAACAACCTTACAAAAGTGGCTGCACCAAAACCTACAACCGGTTCAGGTGATGATTCAGATGATAGTACAGCCACATCAGCGCCTGAAGAAAAAGGGCTGCGTGCCAGAACATCGGACAGCGGTTTTGGCTCATTTTATTTTCCTTGGCTTGTTGTAAAAGATCCCCTTTCGCCTAAAAAAATGATTACTGTCCCTCCTTCAGGGCACATAGCAGGAATTTACGCAAGGGTTGATTCCACAAGGGGCGTTTATAAGGCGCCGGCAAATGAACCGATCCGGGGAGCGCTAGATCTTGCGTACCGTGTCACCCGTGAGGAACAGGGAGAGCTGAACATTAACGGCGTGAACTGCATTCGATTTTTCCCGGGTCAGGGAATCAGGGTCTGGGGAGCCAGAACCCTTGCTGAAAGCAGCAGCGAATGGAAGTACATTAACGTAAGGCGCCTTTTTAACATGATTGAAGAATCCATTGCGAGAAGCACACAATGGGTGGTTTTTGAGCCAAATGATGCAACCTTATGGAATTCCATTAAACGGGATGTATCTGCTTTTCTAACCATGCTCTGGAGACAGGGTGCACTTAAAGGAACTACGCCGGAAGAAGCATTTTTTGTTAAGTGTGATGAGGAAACCAATCCTTCTGATATGATCAATGCCGGAATGGTCGTGACGGTTATAGGCATCGCCCCTGTTAAACCCGCTGAGTTTGTCATCTTTAAAA
>JAQYWJ010000184.1 GCA_030145005.1 Desulfobacter sp.
GTCAAACTATAAAATATGCCGAGAAATGCCCCACCAAATCAAAGATTTGAAAGGGGATTTCTCGGCAGGAAAGTTAAAATTGGTACTCAAGGATCATCCGGATTACAACCCCACAATATGTATGTATAATTGCATATGGGTGACTTTGCGTTCAAACACTATATCATTTCTCCAATCTCTTTTCCGTAGGCTTGGGCTGTTTCAACGCCGTCTTCGACCCAGGCGGCCTTGATCATCAAGGGGCCGGATGCCATTTTCATTTTAAAAATGTAGTTCATGGTGTCAAATATTCTTTTATTGGCCTCGCCGTTCCATCCATACGCACCAAAGGCACCACCCGGCTTGCCCTCAAGCTGTGCGCGTTCAGCCATGAATAAAACTTGTTTCATGGAAGGCAGCATTTCCCCGTGATAGGTGGGGGAACCGAAGATATAAGCATCGAATCCTGCTAAATCTTCTTCAGTTTCTACCTGTTTAGCGGTTTTAATCTGCACCTGGTGCCCTGACTGGCGAACACCCTCTGCAATTAATTCTGCTATCCCCTTTGTTTCGTTTACTCTGGATGAATAAACAATCAGTATGGTTCCCATTTTTTTATCCCTATTTTTTTATGATTTGAATTTATTTAATTTAATTGCTTAATCTTTTGTCTAAATTAACAATATTGATTGATTATTACATTGGGATGTATAATCAAAATCTAATAACAAAATAATATAAATTCATGACAGAGCCAAGAAAAATAGCTGTTTTTTAATTTGGGACTTGATAAAAATTAAAAAGTCTGGAAATCTATGACTTTTTTGTATGGACTTTTTTAGATATTGTCTAGGTAGATTCAGAAACAAGGTGTACAAGAATTTATGGGTTTATTAAAATTAAAGGGATTTCCGGGAACCGGCAGTTTCCCCCATGGGGTTCACCCCCCGGATAATAAAGCGTTGTCCGCCAACATGGCTGTCGAAGTAATGGAAACACCCGGAACAGTGACGTTACCGCTGCTTCAGCATCTTGGGGTGCCCAGCAAGCAGATTGTCAAATCCGGTGAAACGGTCAGTTACGGGCAGATGGTTGGTAAGGGAGAGGCCTTTGTTTCCGCCTCACTCCATGCACCAATTGCCGGAAAAGTTAAAAGAAATGCAATGGTGACCCTGCCCAACGGCAGGCGTCTTGAAGCCATCACCATCCAGGCGGACGGGGAGCAGATCCCTCCGGAAAGAATCTGGGAAGAGGTGACATTTACACAATGGCCCAAAGACGGTTTTTCCGATCATGCGCCCATGGACATTGTGAATAAGATTCAGGAATCCGGTATCGTGGGTTTAGGCGGCGCAGCGTTCCCCACCCATGTCAAGGTGATGCCCAATGATACCCGGGTGATTGATACCTTCGTGGTGAACGGGTGTGAGTGCGAGCCTTATCTGACCTGTGATTACAGGCTTATGGTTGAGGCACCTGATGTTATCGTGGCCGGGGCACTTCTGGCGGCCCGGGCTGTCTCAGCCAGGGAAATTGTCATCTGTGTTGAGGACAATAAACCCGAGGCCATAAAACGGCTTCAGGATGCGGCCCGGCAGACAGTGGTGCAGGTTGCCGTGGTGAAAACCAAATATCCCCAGGGCAGTGAAAAACAGCTTGTACAAGCAGTGGTCGGTCTTGATATTCCGTTAGGTGGCCTACCGGCTGATGTGGGCGTTGCCGTAAGTAACGTGCAAACCATTGCCACAGTGGCCCGCAGCATTGTCAAGGATGTGCCTCTCACTCACAGGGTGATCACTGTTTCCGGGCGTGGTATCTGCAATCCGAAAAATATTTTTGTGCCCATCGGGGTCTCTTTGGCCGAGGTGGTTGACTTCTGCGGCGGCCTGACGCCGAATGCGGCCCGGATCATTTCCGGCGGCCCCATGATGGGATTTGCATTCTCAGATTTGTCTGCCCCCGTAACCAAGGGCACATCAGGGCTAACGATTCTTACCCATGACGATGTCCGCAAGGCAAATGAGACAAATTGCGTGCGCTGCGGGCGCTGTGTGGACGCCTGTCCCATGAACCTTGTGCCCACAAAGCTGGCGTTAGCGGCCCGGTATAAGAATCCCGAGGTTGCCGACCGGTACCATATTCGTGCCTGTGTTGAATGCGGGAGCTGTTCCTATGTATGTCCGGCAAAACTGAACCTGGTCCAGTTGATTCGTGAGGGCAAGGTCCAGCTAAACGCTTGGGAACGTCGCTGACTTTATGCCTGAAATCGGCTTTAAACACTTGCGCCATGCTGCTCAGGCACTTGAAGGATAGAAGAACGAATCCGACTAAATTCGGATTGAACAAAAACAAAAGATTAATTGATACAAGGAACAAAACGTGTCAGACACAAATAGACTGATAGATTCAGCCATGTCGCCTGAAGACAGGCCCGGGCGAAAGCCGCCCTTCATAAACGTGGCCCCGTCCCCGCATATTTCAGATAGCAGGGCCGGCACACGCAGGATGATGGTCGATGTGATCCTTGGGCTGTCACCGGCCATTGTCGTATCTCTTTATTTATTCCGGTTCTATGCCCTTAAACAGCTTATTGTCTGTGTGGCTGCCTGCCTTGCTGCGGAATATCTCTTTGTCCGCATGAGGGGAAAATCTTTTACGTTAAAAGATTGCTCCGCCATGGTTACCGGCGTCATTTTAGGCCTTTCCATGCCGGGGTCAGCCCCCTGGTTTGTGGGGGCTTTGGCCTCGGTGGTCGGCATCGGGATCGGCAAGATCGTATTCGGCGGTGTTGGGATGAACATATTCAATCCTGCCATGGTGGGAAGGGCGTTTGTCATGATTGCCTTTGCCCAGCTCATGGGGGCCGGTGCCTATGAAAATGTAACAGGGTTAGTGGATGCCGTGTCCGGGGCAACACCGTTGAGTGCATTGAAGTTCAATGGCGTTCAAACCGGTATTTCGCCATTGTTTATGGGTGTTACCAACGGGTCCGTCGGTGAGGTAAGTGCCATTGCCTGTATTTTAGGCGGGCTTTATCTGATTTACAGAAAAACCGCTTCCTGGCAGATCCCTGCAAGCATTTTGATTACCGTTGCCCTGATCGCCGGAATTACGGATGTGGCAGGGGGATATCAAGGGCTGTTCCTGCTGCACCATCTGTTTGCAGGCGCACTGATGTTCGGTGCATTTTTTATTGCCACGGATCCCGTGACATCTCCGTTAACTGCTAAAGGGAAAGTGATCTTCGGTGTGGGTACCGGCTGCCTGATCATGGTGATCCGCCTGTTTTCCGGTTATCCGGAAGGTGTGATGTTTGCCGTGCTGATAATGAATGCCATGACCCCGCTGATTAACAGCTGGACTATCCCAAAACCCATGGGACAAAAGGAGGCCTGATATCATGTCATTGAAAAACAGTAACCTGGCCCAGGCCTGGCTGGTACTTCTCCTTGCCACCCTGTTCGGTACCGCCCTTGCCGGCATCCAGGCAAAACTTGGGCCCGTGATTGAGGCGAACAAGGTCAAAGAGACCATGGTAAAAATACCCGTACTGGTGCTTGGAGAGGATCTGGCTGCCGAGCTTGCCGCCGACAATCAGACGCTTACCATCAAATCACGGGTGGTTGAAATAAATAAAAACGGAACCACCAAATACTACACCGTGTATGATGCCTGGCTGCCGGAAGGAAAAATGGTAGGGCATGTGGTTAAAGCCGCCGGCCAGGGATATGCGGATAAGATTGAGCTGCTGGTGGGAGTTGATGCCCAGGGCAAGCGCATCACAGGGCTTTTTGTTCTGGAGCAAAAAGAGACGCCCGGCCTGGGCGCCAAGATCCTGGAAGATGCATGGCGGGGCCAGTTCAAAGAAAAATCCACGGAAAAAACCCTTTCTGTTGTTAAAGGGGGCGAGGTCAAAGACGATGAAATCGACGCCATTTCCGGCGCTACCATCTCCTCCAAAAGTGTGACCGGCATCGTAAATACGACGGTTGCCGATGTGGCATCCAAGCTTCAAATCACTGCCGGCCCTGACAACAATAAAACTCCGGCGGTTCAAAACGAGGAACCCGGTAAAAATAAGGAGCGTTCCTGATGGCAGATCAACCCACAGCGTTAGAAAGATTTGTACAGGGGATTCTGCCCGAGAACCCGGTATACCGGCAGCTTCTTGGGCTGTGTCCCACCCTGGCTGTTACCAACGGCATGAAGCCGGCGCTGACCATGGCCGTTTCCGTGGCCTTTGTTCTGGTGTGCGCCAATGTCGTGATCAGCCTGATCCGAAACCTGTTAAAACCCCATCTACGGATCGTGATCTTCACCCTGACTATTGCAACCTTTGTAACGGTGGCGGACAGGGTACTGGCCGCATACATGTTCCAGATGAGTAAAACCCTTGGCCCCTATATCCCGTTGATCATTGTTAACTGCCTGATCATCTGCCGGTGTGAGGTATGTGCGTCCAAGCAGAATGTGATTACCGCGGCGGCCGACGGCCTGGGCCAGGCCATTGGATTTGGGCTGGCGCTGGCAAGTATTGCTGCGGTCAGGGAAATTCTGGGTACAGGTATGCTTATGGGATTCAGG
>JAQYWJ010000185.1 GCA_030145005.1 Desulfobacter sp.
ACATCCCTGGGGTATACATTAAATCCGCCCACGATGATCATATCCTTTTTTCTGTCCGTGATCAGGATATACCCGTCCTCGTCAATGTGACCAATGTCTCCGGTGAGAAAATAACGTTTGCCTTCAATGGTGACAAAAACTTCAGCATTGGCATCGGGCTTGTTCCAGTATCCCTTCATGACCTGGGGACCGCAGGCGGCCACTTCGCCATCTTCACCCCTGGGCAGTTCCTTTGTGGGATCATCAAGATCCAGAATTTTTATGTCTGTGCCGGGTAATGGAAATCCAACGGAACCTATTTTTCTGGTCTCCTGGTTGATGGGATTGGCCGACAGCACAGGGGCGGTTTCCGTCAATCCGTATCCTTCAAAGATAACAGCACCGGTTTTTTCCTCAAACTGACGGCAGACATCCGGCGGCATGGGGGCGCCCCCTGAAAAACAGCCCATCAGGGAAGACAGGTCATATTCATTAAGCTTGGAATGGTTTGTAAAAGCCACAAAAATTGTGGGTACGGCCGGCATGAGCGTGGGGCGGTATTTCTGGACTGCCTTGAGAACATCAGTGAATGGGGGCTTGCCGGTTCTGGGGTCCGGGATGCATACCAGGCTGCTGCCTGAACCTGCGGCGCACAGCATGGCCACTGAGATGCCGAAACTGTGATACCAGGGTAAAATACCTAAAAAACGATGGTATCCCCCGTAGTATGCCTTCTCCAAAGGTTTGCCTTCACCGTGGGAAAGCCTTAGATATTCCATAATTGCAGCCACTTGGTAGGTGAAGTTGATGTGCACAAGTTCCGCACCCTTGGGAATGCCTGTGGTGCCGCCGGTGTATAGCATGACAGCCGTATCGTTGATCGGGTCAATGGTGATATCAGGCGGCTCGGGTCTGGACTGGGCCACCATGTCGTCAAACATGATATGTCCGGATTCATGGTGGTCGGCTTTGGGAATTTTGCCTAACAAGCCGCCTAAAAATCCCTGGAATTTCGGCAGATAGCTTTTAATGTTACAGACCACCACGGTTTCGACACCTGTGTCTTGAACGGCCTTGACCGCATTGGGGTAAAAAGTGGGGTGATCCATGCAGAACACCATTTTTGCAGTGGAATCATCAAGCTGCTGTCTCAATTCTGTGGACGTATATATGGGGTTGCAGGTCACTGCCACGGCTCCGGCCTTCATGATACCGAAAAAGATTTCAGGAAAATGGGGCAGATTGGGCAAGAAGATTGCCACCTTGTCCCCTTTTTTGATGCCTTTTTTTGCCAAAAAATAGGCGATCCGATCTGCCGTGTCTTTAACCTGGGAAAAGGTCTTTTTTGCCCCGTTGAATATGGTGAAAATCTGATTGGGATAACAGGCTGCCGAGTCGTCCAGCAGTTTGAAAACGGGATAGTGGTAGTCGGTGAGGTTGTGCGCAACACCCTCGGGCCAAAACGGGGTGTTCCAGGGACCGGCTGCGGTGTTTGCCTGGTTTGTCTGATCTGCCATGGGGTCCTCCTCTTTATTGTATATCACCCAACTGCGGGCAAGATAGAGCGTTTAGGGATTCGGAAAGCTGCTCCGTTTTATTGTGAAAAATCCCACACCTGGGAGCTTTCGTATCCTGCCAGGCCAGGGCAAGGCCCAAGCTGATTACTTGTCGTTATAGCTTGGATAATATATATGATACTTAAAATTTGCTAAATGGTTTTTTTAAAAATTTAATTGCGGATAACGGTTAGGCTATTGATTTTCATCTGCGACGGCGTTATTGAATAGGGTTGGATATCAGCTTGCCTTGGATTGTGAGGCAATAGAACATATACGTACAGTGAAAACAAAAATAACCCCTAACAGAAAGGTAAAAAATGACAGACCAAAGAATTTTTAATTTCAATGCCGGACCTGCGGCCCTGCCTTTGCCGGTCCTTGAGGAAATTCAGGCCTCTTTCCTGAATTTCGGCAATTCAGGCATGTCCATTACAGAAATCAGCCACAGATCTTCTTATTTTGACGATGTTATCAATGATGCCGTAGAACGGGCCAAACGTCTTTTAGGTCTGGATGACCAATACCATGTTCTTTTTCTCCAGGGCGGGGCATCTTTACAGTTTGCCATGATTCCCATGAATTTTCTTTCCGGGGATCAAAGTGCCGACTATGTCAATACCGGGACCTGGTCCACCAAAGCCATTAAAGAGGCAAAAATCCAGAATAAAAAACATGTGGTCGTGGCCTCTTCCGAGGACAAGGATTTTTCATATATCCCTGAAGATATTCCCTTCAGCAAAGATGCAAAATATGTCCACATCACCTCTAATAACACCATTAAGGGAACCCAGTTTGCCAACTTCCCCGACACCGGCGGAATTCCTCTTATTGCCGATATGTCATCCGATATTTTTTCACGCCCCCTTCCCATGGAAAAATTCAGCATGATCTATGCCGGTGCCCAGAAAAATTTAGGGCCGTCCGGCACCTGCATTGTGATTTTGCGCAAGGACCTTTTGGAAACAGCCAATCCGGACCTTCCTTCCATGCTCAAATATTCCACCTATGCAGAGAAGAACTCCATGTACAATACCCCGCCATGTTTCGGCATATATACCATTGACCTGGTGCTCAAATGGATCGAAGAGGAGATGGGCGGCCTTGAAAAGATGGAAGCCTATAATAAGGAAAAAGCAGGCCTTTTATACGATTTTATGGAGGCCAGCAATTTTTACCGGGCCACAGCCAGACAGGATTCCAGATCCCTGATGAACGTAACCTTCCGTTTGCCCAGTGAGGAGCTTGAACAAAAATTTATAAAAGAGGCAACAGCCAAAGGACTTGGCGGTCTCAAGGGGCACAGATCCGTGGGCGGATGCAGGGCATCCATTTATAACGCCGCCACCATGGAGGGTATCAAAGCCCTGGTGGAATTCATGGAAGCTTTTCAAAAGGAGGCCAAATAATGAAGGTACTGATCAGTGATAAAATGGATGAAGCCGGCATTGATATTTTCAGGAACCAGGAAGGTATAGATGTCGATGTCAATACCGGGCTTTCCCCCGAAGAACTCAAAGAAATCATCGGGCAATACGATGGCCTGGCCATCCGGAGTTCCACCAAGGTGACCGCGGACCTGCTTGAAGCGGCGGGTAACCTCAAGGTTGTTGCCCGGGCCGGCATTGGCCTGGATAATGTGGACATTGATGCGGCCACCAAAAAAGGGGTCGCCGTCATGAACACCCCCGGCGGCAACACTGTAACCACAGCCGAGCACGCCATGGCCATGATGATGGCCTTAACCCGGAATATTCCCAGGGGCACCGCATCCCTGAAAGCCGGGCGCTGGGATAAAAAATTGCTCCAGGGCAGGGAGCTTTTTAATAAGACCTTAGGCGTTGTGGGTTTCGGAAATATCGGCTCCATTGCTGCAGGACTTGCCAAAGGGTTGCGCATGAACGTCATTGTGTTCGACCCCAATATCTCTTCGGAACATATTGAAAAGGCCGGGTTTGAATATGTGACTTTGGATGAACTCTATGCCCGGTCGGATTATATCACCATCCATGTGCCTAAAATGGATGCCACCATTGATTTATTGGACGCCCAGGCCTTTGAAAAAATGAAGACAGGCGTCATGGTCGTCAACTGTGCCAGGGGCGGCATTGTCAATGAAGCGGCCCTGCATGATGCCATCCAGTCAGGAAAAGTGGCCGGCGCAGCCCTGGATGTATTCGCAATTGAACCCCCGAGCGCAGATCATCCGCTGCTCCTGCTGGACCAGGTGATTGCCACCCCCCATTTAGGCGCATCCACCAAGGAGGCCCAGACCAATGTTTCCGTGGCGGCTGCCAACCAGATTATTGCCTATCTGTTAAACGACACCGTGATCAATGCCGTGAATGTACCGTCGGTGACCGGAGATGTTTTAAAGCAGCTTAAACCTTTTCTTTACCTGGTGGAGAAAATGGGGAAAATGCAGGCCCAGATTACCAAAGGCGGTGTGCGTGAGGTCAACATCGAATACATCGGTAAATTTCCGGATCTTGATCTCAAACCCCTGACAATCAGCGGAATAAAGGGCCTTCTCAATGAATATGTCGGGGACGAAGTCAATTCGGTAAATGCCATTTCCCTGGCCAATGAGATGGGGATAAAAATCAGCGAATCCACCTCCAAGGAGGCAGGCAACTTCCTGAACCTGATCCGGGTGACCGTAATCACGGATACCCAGACCAATGTCCTGGAAGGCACCATTTTTGGAAAGGATGATGCCCGGATTGTAAGGATAAATAAATTCCGCTTAGAGGTTATTCCCGAGGGCCACCTGGCTATAATCCACAATGTGGACAAACCCGGCTCCATCGGTTCCATCGGACTGAAATTAGGCGAGCACACCATCAACATTTCCAGAATGATGGTAGGCCGTGAGGATGACGGGGATAGAAATATTATATTCTTAAGAACCGAGACCCCGGTACCGGCTGATGTGGTCAAGGAGATTGAAGACCTTGATCTTGTGGTTAGTATGACCACGTTTGAGCTTTAGATAACTAAGTTATT
>JAQYWJ010000186.1 GCA_030145005.1 Desulfobacter sp.
ACGCCAACGCTCTTCATCATCTGATAAAGAAATTGACAACGCCCGAAGCATTCCTATAGTTGTGGATTGTTTGAACACTATTATTAGGATGATGCAAAGATGATCAACCCAGATGCCATAGACAGCCTCAAAGAAATCGTGGGTAGGGACAGGTGTTTTGATTCCCCCGAGCAACTGGCCTGTTATTGTTATGATGCCTATTTTGAAGAGGCCATGCCCGACCTGGTTCTGTTTCCCTGTACCCGGGATGAGGTGTCCGGTATTTTAAAAATATGTTCTGCCCATAAGATTCCGGTGACGGCCCGGGGCGCGGGTACTTCGGTATGCGGGGCCAGCATCCCGGTTAAAGGCGGGGTGGTGCTGTGCTTTTCAAAAATGAACCGGATTATTGAGATTAATACAAAAGACCGGTATGTGATTGTGGAACCCGGCGTGGTCAATGCCGATCTTCAAAAAGCCCTGGCCCCTTTCGGGTTCTTTTATCCCCCGGACCCCGGCTCCATGGCCGTGTCCACTATTGGCGGCAATGTGGCCCAGAATGCCGGTGGCCCCCGGTGCCTTAAATATGGGGTGACGGTTGATTATATCCTGGGTATGGAGGTGGTGCTGAGTTCGGGAAAGGTGGTGCGTTTCGGCAGTCGCAATGTCAAAGATGTCACCGGCTACCGGCTCTCCAGCCTGTTTTGCGGGTCCGAAGGAACTTTGGGTATGGTCACCTCGGTGATTCTCAAGGTTCTGCCCCTGCCTGAAAGCGTGTCCACGCTGCTTGTCACCTTTGATGATCTGGACAATACGGCAAAAGCCGTGGCCGATATCATTGGCGCCGGTATTTTGCCGGCGGCATTGGAGCTGATGGACAAGACCACCATCCGGACCATTGAAGAAAAGGCCCATATCGGGTTACCGGTGGATGCCGAAGGCACATTGCTGATCGAAGTGGACGGGGTGAAAGAGGCGTGTGAAAAAGAGATAAAAAAAATTACCGAAAAGCTTGAGGCCAACGGGGCTGTGAACATCGAGGTTGCCAAGTCAGAGGAGGAACGTGAAAAACTCTGGCAGGCAAGACGTTCGGCCTACGGGGTCTTTGCCAAGCTTTCACCCAGTCTGTACACGGAAGATATTGTGGTGCCTGCCGGTAAAATTCCGGAGATGACCCGTATGATCGTGGATATTGCAGATAAATACAAGCTCATCGTGGGAGTGATGGCCCATGCCGGCGACGGCAACATGCACCCCATGATTCCGGCGGACAAGGCCGATAAAGAAGAGTGGGGCAGGGTGGAAAAAGCGTTTGACGAGATTATGGCCGCAGCCGCTTCCCTGAACGGCACCCTGTCCGGCGAGCACGGCATCGGCCTTGCCAAGACCGAATATCTGCCTTTGGTTATGGATGAAGATACCATTGAGTTCATGGGTGTCATTAAAAAAGCAGTGGATCCGGACGGCATCCTGAATCCTGGGAAGTTTGTGTAATATGGCTGATTCATACGGACAAAATTGCAACAGGTGCGGGTTCTGTCTGTCCGTGTGCCCGACATACCAGGCCCAGGGCACAGAGGATGCCTCCCCAAGAGCCCGGATACAGCTCATTGATTTTTTTTCAGACCATAAGATTGGTTCATCTGAAAAGCTCAAGGAGATTATCTCCAAATGTCTGATGTGCGGCAGCTGCGCCAACATCTGCCCTGCGGGCATCAACCATCCCGAACGTTATGTGAGCATGCGCGAAAAGATGATCCGGGACCACGGGGATATGCTTGAGATCAAAAGCCTGGTCTATCTTCTGGCAAAGGAGTCCCGAATCAGGATGGCGGCAGGTGTGGCCGGAATGGCCCAGAAAATTGTACCCCAAGCATTTGCTGAAAAATACCGGCTGGGCAACATTGCGTTAAAACAATTTCCTGTTTTGAATAAAGTTCCGTTCAGGACAGCGGCCCGGAAAGCGATGGAACGTATGCCCGGGCAGAAATCAAAACGTGTTTCATCGCTGAAATACGCCCGGGTGGCTTATTTCACCGGTTGTGCCACCAATTACCTTTTTGATGACACCGGCTTTGCCGTCCTGAATATTCTACGCCACATGGGGGTTGAGGTGATCATCCCCGAAACCCAGACCTGCTGCGGCATCCCCATGCTTTTCCACGGCGGCCGGGAAAAGGTAAAAAACAATGTCAACACCAACCTGGCCTGTCTGGATGCCCAGGGCATTGATGCAGTCATCGTGGACTGCCCCACCTGCGGTGCCGCATTGAAAAATGACTATCCTGCGCTTGCAAAAGAATTTGGTCTGGATCAGGATGCGGCGAATCGTGTGGCGGAAAAAGTGGTGGATATCAGCACCTTTATCATGGCCCATACCAGGCCTGAAGACTTTCCCCAAAACGATGAGGCGGTACGCGTCACCTATCACCAGCCCTGCCATTTGCGAAATTTTATGCCTACCCCGGCAAGCGCCCAGGCACTTTTGAATGCACTAAAGGGTGTTGAATATATCCAGGCGGTGGATATGGACGCCTGTTGCGGTGGGGGCGGCACTTTTTTCTATGAATATCCTGAAGTGTCCAGGGACATTGCAAAGAAAAAGGTGGCCAATGTCAAAGCTACAGGGGCGGATCTGTGGGTGACCGACTGCCCGGTATGCCGGATAAACCTGGGGGGATATCTTGATGACCCCGCAGGCTTAGCCGTAGTTCATCCGGCGCGTCTTGCCGCCCAATCCCTGCCGGATCTGAAGGGCAGAAAAGGATAATAAAAAGAATTTCAACTGATTTTCCTCATTGATTTATATCAAGGTGATTCTTCTCCAAACGATTTTATTTTTAAATTGTAATGTGTTAGATAGTAGTTAATACACCATTACAACGTTTGTTCTGCCGGCGTTCATTTTATTTTTATGCTTTTTCTTTATGAATTGATCCAGATCAAGGTTTTTGCGCTTTTTTAATCGTATATTGTACCTGCGACGTAAGAAATCATTTAGCAGTTAATCAATAAAAAGGAGGTCTGTACATGTTTTGTTTTCAATGTCAGGAAACCGCTAAAAATCAGGGATGTACCATTAATGGTATGTGTGGGAAAAAGGGAAGCACGGCAAATCTTCAGGATCTATTGATTTATAATTTAAAAGGGATAGCTGTTCTTGCGCAAAAAGCAAAAGATGCAGGCCTGGATGTCCCAACGGCCAATGGGAAATTTATCGCCGAAGGGTTGTTTACGACGATCACAAATGTCAATTTTAATGATGAAGACCTTATAACCTGGATTACCCGTGCCCAGGCAGTTAAAAAGGAATTGTTCGATAACGTCAAAGATAAGGTCGGATCAGATCTTCATGATTGTGCGACTTGGTTTTCGGATGATACTTCGGAATTTAAAGCCAAAGCAGAATCCGTTGGCGTTCTTTCAACTGAAAATGAAGATGTCAGATCTCTCAGGGAGCTTCTGGTCATCGGCCTAAAAGGTATTTGCGCATACGCTGATCATGCCGCTGTTCTTGGTGTCACTAAAGATGAGATCTGGAATTTTCTGTATGAGGCATTAACCTCCACCACCCAGGATCTGAGTGTTGATGAGATGGTCGCTATGGTCATGAAAGCCGGTGAAACAGCTGTAACCACAATGGCGGCTTTGGACCAGGCCAATACCCAGGCCTACGGCAACCCGGAGATAACAGAAGTCAATCTCGGTGTGGGTACAAACCCCGGCATTCTGATTTCCGGCCACGACCTGAAAGACATGGAAGAGTTGCTGGTGCAGACAAAAGATACGGGCGTTGATGTGTATACCCATGGGGAAATGCTGCCTGCCAATTATTATCCTGCATTTAAAAAATACGATCACCTGAAAGGCAATTACGGCGGCTCCTGGTGGCACCAGAATGAAGATTTCGAGACCTTTAAAGGTCCCATCCTGATGACAACAAACTGCATTATCCCCATTAAAAAGAAAAATACATATCAGGACAAGGTTTTCACGACTGGTGTTGTTTCCTATCCAGATACAACTCATATTCCGGACAGAACAGATGGCGGTGCCAAAGATTTTTCAAAGATTATTGAACTGGCAAAAACTTGCCGGCCTCCCACTGAAATAGAAACAGGTACAATCGTTGGTGGATTTGCACACAATCAGGTGCTGGCCCTGGCGGATAAGGTTGTAGACGCAGTTAAATCCGGTGCTATCAAACGTTTCATCGTCATGGCCGGATGCGATGGCCGCCAGAAAGACAGACATTATTTCACCGAAGTTGCTGAAAAATTACCAAAAGATACCGTGATCCTCACCGCCGGTTGTGCAAAATACAGGTACAATAAACTTGATTTGGGCGACATCGGCGGAATTCCAAGAGTGCTGGACGCAGGACAGTGCAACGATTCTTACTCCCTGGCTGTGATCGCCATGAAACTGCGAGATGCATTTGGACTGGATCACATTAATGACCTGCCGATCTCCTTTGATATCGCTTGGTATGAACAAAAAGCCGTGGCTGTTCTGTTGGCATTGCTGCACCTGGGTGTTAA
>JAQYWJ010000187.1 GCA_030145005.1 Desulfobacter sp.
AGTTGCATGTACCCGAAGGCACCGGGACCACAGGCCTTCTGGATGATTTAAACATTCGCCCCCGGTTTCTTGTTACGGTAATCGGCATATCTTCTCCCTCCACCAGGACCACCAACCACGTACCCCGTAGCTATGAAGGAATCAACAGCGGCGATGATATTGCCGTGGTCGGCAAAAGGGAAAATATTGAGCAACTGGCAAAGGAGTACGGTTGGCAGATAAAGCCGGCCCTTGAAACCTTTGCAGAATTTTTGGCCAATACCAATGCCGGCATGGCCGAGGTCGTTGTGGCACCAAGATCCGAACTCATCGGCAAAACATTGAACGAAGTGAATTTTAAAGAAATGTACGGACTCAATCCTCTGGTGCTTTTCAAGGGGAATCGCAAATACTACTCAGGCCTGACAAATATTCGCCTGGCCATGGGAGATACGCTGCTGCTCCAGGGGCCCTGGGAAAAATTTCATATTCTGATGAACAGACCCAAACCCAGATCCCTGGTGTTTGCCTCCAAATTAGAGGGTGAAATCCTGCGGCCCCAGAAAGCCATGCTGGCTGTGGGGTGGCTTGCACTTGCCCTTTTTCAGATCGTGGTCTTGAAAATCCAGCTGTCAGTGGCGCTTATGTCCGGGGCGCTCGGCATGATCATTACCGGGGTTCTGACCGTTGACGAGGCATATTTGTCAGTTGACTGGATGACGGTGTTTCTTCTGGCAGGACTCATTCCCCTGGGGATTGCATTCGAAAAAACCGGCACGGCCGGGTTTATTGCCCAAACCGTGCTCAACCTGATCGGGACGCCTTCACCCATTGTTCTTTTGGCGGTTGTGGGTGTCATGGCATCCTTTTTTACCCTGGTTATCTCCAATGTGGGGGCCACGGTGCTTCTGGTGCCTCTGTGCATGAACATGGCCGTCATGGCCGGGGCTGATCCGAGAATGGCTGCTCTGGTGGTGGGGCTTTCTGCGTCCAATACCTTTGTGCTGCCTACCCATCAGGTGAATGCCCTGATCATGCGGCCGGGCGGCTACAGAACCATTGATTATGCCAAGGCCGGTGCTGTGATGACCGTGCTGTTTCTTGTTGTTGAGTTGGCCGTAATTTACTTTTTTTACGGTATTTCTTAAACCTAAAAAACAATAGTATTCCCCCCGGGCCGATCGGATAACCTTATGTCCGGTCGGCCCGTTTATTGTCGTGCTTATTGTAAAGAGATAACAATTAAACCGGCTATGGCCTTGTTTCCCATAGAGAACATATATATAAGTTGATTATGCGTTTCAGTCTTAGACATAAAGTATCATTTCTTTTCCTGGTTTTCATGGTGGTCAACAGCATTATCTGGTTTGTGAACCACTACAGCAATTCCATGGTCTTGAACACCCTGGTGCTCATTGAAAAAAAACGAGATCTGTTGGATACGGTGCTCGAGGCCCGGCGCTACGAGAAAAACTTTTTTTTAAGAACGGACATCAAAGATCTGTCCATGGCCCTGTCATACATCGGTAAAATTAATGAAAAGCAGGCGCTTATCAAAAAAGAATTCTCTGACCTTGTGGCAAATGAGCTCTCTTTTCAGCAACGCAGCCATGCCATCAATGCCTACCGCACCAACATGGAAACCCTGTTGGCTCTGTATAAAAACGGCACAGTCTCTTCTGAGCAATCCTTGCAGATTCAAAATACGGTGACCCAACTGGGGCGGGAGCTGACCACTGATATTGAGCAGGTAGTGAAAACAGAGAAAAAAAAGGTATTTGAATTGCTGGACCGGTCCAGGCAATACCTGATGTTTTCCCTGCTCTCTTTGTTTATCATCACGGTACTGGCCACCATTTTTTTGGTCATCAAGCTTAACCGGCCCTTAAAGGCCATTGAAACCGGTATCAAACACATTGCCAAGGGAGATTATGATAAAATTCCGGCAATAAAAACCGGAGACGAGTTTGAATCTTTAGCCGTAA
Source organism: Desulfobacter sp. (assembly GCA_030145005.1). Lineage (GTDB taxonomy): Bacteria > Desulfobacterota > Desulfobacteria > Desulfobacterales > Desulfobacteraceae > Desulfobacter. The sequence continues at coordinate 1,965 of JAQYWJ010000187.1, forward strand.
GCCTGAACCACATGATTGAAGAGTTGAGCCGGCGTAAAACCCAGCTCATCCAGGCCGAGAAAATGTCATCTTTAGGCACGCTTACCTCCGGGGTAGCCCATGAACTGAATAACCCGTTGAACAATATCTCCACCAGTGTCCAGATTATCCAGGAGGAAATTGAAGACCCGGACATTAATTATAAAAAAACGCTTTTGGCCAATGTTGAACAGGAGATCACCCGGTCTAAGGAAATTATCCGGGCCCTGCTTGATTTTTCCAGGCAAAGTGATTTCAGTCTTGAGCCGGTCCTGTTTAAAAAATTGGTCAACAACACCATGCACCTGATTACAGGGGATATCCCTTCGGATATTGACCTGGAAATCACCGTTCCCGATGATGTTGAAGGGCGCATGGATCCCCGGCGCATCCAGCAGGTACTGCTTAATCTGATTATCAATGCCGTATTTGCCATGGAGGATCAGGACGGCGGACTTCTGACCATTTCAGCGTTCAAGGACAGCCAGGCACACGCCTTTGTTTTTACGGTTCAGGATACGGGAAAAGGGATAAAGGAAGAACATCTGGCCAAAATCTTTGATCCTTTTTTCACCACCCGGGAAGTGGGAAAGGGATCGGGGCTAGGCCTTTCCATTATCCATGGCATCATTGAGCAGCACGGCGGAACAATCCGCGTAAATTCCACCCTTGGCCAAGGTACAATATTTACCGTCAGCTTGCCGGACTGACATTTTTTAATCAGTGTCCGTCCAGAAATTGGGCAAAAAGGTTATTTCTTTGGTGGGCATTAATTCAGGAGAAACATGCAGGAACATATTCTCATTATCGAAGATGAGCAGATCGCCCTTAAAAATCTTGAACACATTCTTATCAAGGATGGATACAAGGTTACGGCCGTGGACAGCGGTACCAAAGGACTGAACCTTATCAAATCCAAGACCTTTGATCTGATTATCACCGATTACAAGATGAAAAAAATCGACGGCATGCAGATTCTTGAACACAGCCGGGAATTGCAGCCCCACACCGAAGTCATTATGATCACCGGCTACGCCACCGTGGACAATGCGGTTATAGCCATGAAAGAAGGGGCCTATCATTATATTGCAAAACCCTACAAAATAGAAGAGGTTCGGCAGATCATCAAACAGGCGCTTCTTAAGCGATCCCTTCAAATGGAAAATCAGGCGCTTAGGAAGCAACTTGACCAGAAGGCAAAGCTGCCTGAAATCATTGGTAACAGTCCGCCTATGCGCCAGGTGAAAAAGATCATTGCCCAAGTGGCCCAGACCGATATCTCCGTGTTGATTTTAGGGGAAAGCGGCACCGGTAAAGAACTTGTGGCAAGGGCGATTCACAGTCTTTCCAGCCGGAAAAACCATGAAATGGTGGCCTTTAACTGCGGCTCATTTTCAGAGGATCTCATGGTCAACGAGCTTTTCGGCCATGAAAAAGAGGCATTCACCGGTGCCATGAAAACCAAAAAAGGCCTGTTTGAGTTTGCCGACCAGGGCACGGTGTTTTTTGATGAAATCGGGGATATGCCGGTCTCCATGCAGATTAAAATCCTGCGGGTGATCCAGGAAAAGGAAATCATGCGTGTGGGCAGCACCCAGACCGTTGGTGTAGATTTAAGATTCATTGCCGCTACCCATCGGGACCTGCGCCAAGAGGTGGACCAGGGCCATTTCCGCCAGGACCTTTATTTCCGGCTCAACGTGGCATCCATCATACTGCCTGCCCTGGCAGACAGAAAAGAGGACATTCCGCTCCTGGCCTATCATTTTCTGGCAAAGAAAAACCGGGATATGGGAAAAAGCATCAAGGAAATTGACCGGGGCACCATGGATTTTCTTGTCCATTATGCCTGGCCGGGAAACGTCCGGGAACTTGAAAATATCATAGAACGGGCCGTGGCCATGGAAAACAGCGAAGTGATACATACCGAAGCACTGCCCGACCATCTCACTCAACTGGCCATTGAAACCTACCGCACAGCCCCGGAAGGCAAAATTCCCACCATGAAAGAGCAGGAAAAACGGTATATCCAGTGGGTGCTGGAACAGACCAATTGGAACAGAACCCGGGCCGCTGAAATCATGGAGATCGACCGGGTCTCTTTGTGGCGCAAAATCAAAGCTTTTAAACTGGAATAATTAAGGTTTCGCTCCAATAACAGCCAACAGCCCATGGGCTGATTGGGTCTATCAACACCCAGATTCAACCCACAAAAAAAGATGAAAGTAATTTAACTTAAGGGCCATGGAACTTTTAAAAGTTCTATGGCCCTTAACCAAGTTAAAAATATTCTATCCATTGAAATTGAATAATATTTTATTATAAAAAAGTTATGACTCACGAGTAAAACGAAAAGTTGATAAACTTAAAAGACGTCAGGAAAAAATGTTAAAATCCATAGACAGAATCGCCATTTTCGGGGCCGGAGCCATGGGCGCGGCATATGCCGGTTTATTTACAGACAACTCAGATATCCGTGTTTGCTTTGCAGCTCGGGGGGATCGCTTTGCCCGCCTTGATGGTGCTGC
>JAQYWJ010000188.1:0-3235 GCA_030145005.1 Desulfobacter sp.
GGATCAGGGTAACCATCTGCCGGGCCCCGGTGCAACCGATGGGGTGGCCCAGGGAGATGCCGCTGCCCAGCTGATTGGCAAATTCAGGATCAATGTCCAGCTCCATCATGCACCCCAAAGCCTGGGCTGCAAATGCCTCGTTCAGCTCAATGATGTCCATGTCATTTATGGACATGCCCGTGGATTTCAACACCCGGCGTACCGCAGGAATCGGCCCCAGCCCCATATATGCCGGGTCCACACCGCCTGCGGCAAACCCTTTGATCTTGACAACGGGCGTCAGCCCAAGTTCTTTGGCCTTATCCGCGCTCATCATGACCACGGCGGCACCGCCATCATTGATACCCGATGCATTGCCCGCCGTAACGGATCCATCCTTTTTGAACACAGGTTTCATCTTGGCCATCTTTTCCATGGAAGTTTCCATGGGCCGTTCATCCTGATCAACAATCACCTCGGCCTTACGGGTACGGGTGGTCACCGGTACGATCTCCTCTTTGAATATACCGTTTTCAATGGCCGCCCGGGCCCTTGCATGGCTCATGCAGGACAGCTTATCCTGGTCATGCCGGGAGATATTGTAAAGTGCCGCAATGTTCTCAGCTGTCACTCCCATGTGGTACCCATTGAAAATTTCAAAAAGGCCGTCATACACCATCAGGTCATAGATCTCCCCTTTTCCGGATACCTCCATGCGGTATCCCCACCGGGCACGCGTCATGGCCATGGGCGCGTTACTCATACTCTCCTGACCGCCTGCGATCACCACATCAGCCTGCCCGCTCATGATGGATGAAGCCCCAATGGCAATGGACTTAAGCCCTGACCCGCAAATTTTATTCACCGTAAAACCATAGGTTTCCTTGGGCACACCCGCCCGGATCATGGCCTGTCTGCCGGGGCTTTGGCCCTGTCCGGCCTGCAGCACATTGCCCATGATCACCTCGTCCACTGCCAGGGGTGTGGCGTCGGTGCTCCAGTTTCCGCAAGCTTTTTCCAGCTCGGTCATGCCCTGGTCTCTTAATTTGTCCGGTGCAAAGGCGATCATATCGTCACTGACCTGGGGCCGAAGCCCTGCCCTTTCCAGGGCAGCCCGAATGACGATGGCGCCTAGATCCACTGATGAGACTGTTTTTAACACCCCGCCAAAACTGCCGATGGCAGTTCGGGCACCGCTGACAATCACTACATCCTTCATAAGACCTCTCCTTGGTAAAAAATCCTGCTACTTGCTTCCAAAAGCAGCCTCATCCATCTCAACCACTGCATTGTCACACGCTTTGAGGGCGTCCAATTTTCCTGCGGTCATCGCAAGGACCTGGTTGATAAAAAAACGGGCAGTTTTAATCTGTCCATCGTAGAACATATTGTCTTTTTTCTTTTTGCCCTTGTTGGCTGTGGCAGTTGTTGCCCGCCACAAAAGCATCCAGGCCATGACAAGGTCGCCTGTGGCCTCCATGAAGGGATATGAAAATGCATAGGCAGTCAAAAATTCATCCGACCTGGATTTGGCCTGCAGCACGGCAGCCACCTCTGTGTAGGTATTAAAAAAACCTTCCAGCCGGGCGGTGAGATCATTAAGGCCGTCCGCTGCTTTGGCAAGGACAAAAGTTTTCTTGATTTCCTCCAGCAGAGCGTTGAAGGCCGCGCCTTTTTTCATGGAGAGTTTCCGACCTAAAAGATCAATGGACTGGATGCCGTTGGTTCCCTCGTACAACATGAAAATCCTGGAATCCCTGAGCAGCTGTGACACGGGGAACTCCTCAATAAAGCCGTATCCGCCGTAGATCTGAATGCCATGGTTGCACACCTCAAAGGCCTTGTCCGTGCCATACCCCTTGATAATGGGCGTCAGGACCTCCAGTAAATATTCATAATGGGTTTTCTGATCCGCATCCGTGGATACGGCAACCAGGTCATGACACATACCGCAGAAGTAATTAAGGCTGCGCAGCCCTTCCACATAGGCTTTCATGGTAATCAACTGGCGTTTCACATCAGGATGCCGGATGATGGACACTGATTTTGAACCGGCCGGGGCTTTGAGTTCCCGGGACTGAATCCGTTCCCGGGCATAATTAAGGGAATATATATATGAGGCCGACGCGTTGGCAAAACCCTGGAGCCCCACCATCTGACGGGCCTCGTTCATCATCTCGAACATGGCGGCCACGCCTTTGTTTTCCTGGCCCAAAAGGGTGCCTATACACCCGGATTTGCCCCCCAGGGTCAAAGAACAGGTGGCATTGCCGTGCAAGCCCATTTTGTGCTCAATGCCGGTACAGACCACATCGTTGAATTCCCCTAAGCTGCCATCCTCGTTCACCCTGAATTTGGGTGCCAGAAACAGGGAAATACCGGCAATACCTTCAGGCGCCCCTTCGATTCTGGCCAGAACCGGATGGATGATGTTTTCCACCATGTCGTGTTCCCCGCCGGAGATGAAAATTTTGTTGCCGGACAGAGAATAGGTGCCGTCCCCGTTTGGTTTGGCCGTAGCCTCTACGGCGGCAAGGTCGGAACCCGCATCCGGCTCAGTCAAAAGCATGGTGCCGGACCATTTTCCCGACAGCATATTTTTAAGGTAGGTCTGCTTTTGATCATCCGTGCCGAACACCTCCACAAGTTTGGCCGCCCCATGGGTGAGCATGTTGTAAAGCATAAAGGAGTTACAAGCCCCGTAAAAATACTCATTGGCTGCCATGGCAACGGTTTTCGGCATCCCCTGCCCGCCCCATTCGGGATCATCGGTCATACCCAGCCATTCCCCTTCATTATACGCTTCATAGACACGGTGAAAGGCCTCGGGTACTTTTACTTCACCGGCATTGAAAGAGCAGCCTTCGTCGCTTATCGTTTGAAGGGGCAGGATCTCTTTAATTGCAAGATTTCTGGCTTCGCTTACGATTAAATCAATGGTCTTTTTCCCGAACTCACCAAAGCGTTCATCCTTGCTTAATTTGTCCACGCCCAGTTGTTCATGTAATACGAAATCCACATCCCGTCGATCTGCAATCAATTGTGCCATAAGACTTTTTCCTTTATAAAAGCGTTAAGGGACTCGGCACAAAATCTGTGGCATTTATTTTTTCCGATTCCCTAAGGTTACAAGTGGTCATGGGCGTCTTAAATTTTTACACCCATGGGTCCCCAAAAAAAACTGAACGACTGTTCTAAAAGCCTTGGATATGGCACTCAAAAAACATACCAACCAGCCAAATTATTTCTAACAATT
>JAQYWJ010000188.1:3335-4509 GCA_030145005.1 Desulfobacter sp.
ATCTGTCCATCATTATCAAAGGCGGATAAAAAGTAGTCCACCAGCAATGGAATATCCTCCTTGCGGTCCCGCAGGGCAGGCAGCCGGATGGGGATAATATGCACCCGGTAGAAGAAATCCTCCCGCATCAGTCCTTTTTCCACCAGGCGTTTGAGGTTCTTGTTGGTGGCAGCCACGATTCTCAGGTCGGGTTTAATCACCCGGTTACCGCCCACAGGGGTGTATCCCCCCCCTTCAATGGCCCGAAGCAATTTGACCTGAAGATTGAGGCCGATATCCCCGAGTTCATCCAGGAACAGGGTACCGCCGTCAGCCGTGCCAAGAATCCCTTCCTTGTCCTTTTCAGCGCCGGTGAACGCCCCCTTGCGGTAGCCGAAAAACTCACTTTCTATAATATTTTCACTGATAGCCCCGCTGTTGACGGGCACAAACCGTTTTTCACAGCGGTTGCTCAAATTGTGAATCGCCCGGGCTACCAGCTCTTTTCCGGTTCCTGATTCGCCATAGATAATTACATGGGCGTTGCTTGCGGCCGCCCGCACCACCAGTTCATACACCTTCTGCATGGCCCGGCTTTTGCCCACGATGTTTTCAAACCGGTACCGCTCCTTCATGGCAGACCGAAGAACGATGTTTTCATTTCTGAGCAGATCCGCGTCTTCGCTGATCTGCTCCTCCCGGCGTTTTCTGTCGGTGATATCCATATGAATGGTCTGGGCTTTGATAATCCGTCCCCGGTTGTCGTAGACCGGAGACTGGATAGACCAGTACCATCGGCCGTCCCGGGGGCTTTTCAGTTCCCACCTGCGGGTCTTTCCTGAAAGGACCTCCCCAAGATGACACCCGGGACAGGGGGAGTCCAACCCATGAACCACCCGATAACACTTTTCACCCACCCCGCTTCGACCGGCTTTTTCCTGCAACGCGTTATTCATGAACTCAATCCGGTAATCTTTAGATGTCGTATAGATCAATCCCTCAAAAGTGCGAATGATATCACTGAGCCGGGCCTCGCTTTGCCGCAGGCGGTTCTCGGCAAGTTTTCTTTTTGTGATATCCATAAACGAAGCAATACTTTTGCCGGTCCCGGGAATCATGCCCACCTTCATATCGATATACCGGATGTCCCCGGACTTGGCAAAGATCCGGCATTCGTACTCGGTGGGAATGCCGG
>JAQYWJ010000023.1 GCA_030145005.1 Desulfobacter sp.
ATATAGATAAAAGGCTTGTGACACCTGCTTAAACTGCTGCAAAGGTTCCTGCCAGGCCCTTTCCAATTCAAGGGGATCATTCATGTCTTCAAGATTTTTCCGCAATTTCCGGCTGCCTAAGATCAGGTCCATGGGCAGACGCTCAAATTCATATTCATAGGGCGGTGCCTTGAACTGAAATTCGTTGGGATGCGCTCTCATGATTTCCTGTAACAGAATCAGGGAATACAGATAAGGTTTATATTCATCTCTGTCCATGACGTGGATTTGAACGCCTTTGCATGTCTGGTTTTGCCATTTTCCGGATGTCGGCTGGAAGCAGAGCGGCCGCATTACAACGCCTTTAAGGCGGTTTTTCACACGCTGTTTCAATGTGTAAATATCCATAAACGGCGCGCCGAACTGTTCAAAGGGCAGGGTGGTACCCCGTCCTTCCGACAGATTGGTTCCTTCAAAGATAACCTGGCCGGGATATACCATGGCTGAAAGCGGGGTGGGCAGGTTCGGGGATGGTGGAACCCAGACTAATCCGGTATCCTGCCAGTACATATCCCTGGTCCATCCCTGCATGGGAATCACGGTAAGATCACAACCGATTTTTTGGGTTGTATTGATATAGGCGGTAATTTCGCCTACGGTCATGCCGTGGCGCATGGGGATGGGGTAACGCCCAACAAATGAGGCACAATCCTGTTCAAGGATATTACCCTCAACCTGTAAGCCGCCAACGGGATTGGGCCGGTCGAGAATCACCACGGATCTGCCGAGTTTTGCTGCCATTTCAAGGCAGTACGAGATGGTATATATAAAAGTATACACACGGGTCCCGACATCCTGGATATCTATGACCAGGGTATCTATGGGGGCAAACATATCGGCCGTGGGAATCCTTGTTTCACTGTACAAGCTGAATACCGGTATGTTCAGATCCGGGTCCTTGAAATGCCCCGATTCAATCATATTGTCCTGCTTTTCCGCAAAAAAACCGTGCTGGGGTGAGAACAGGGCACAGATCTGCCCGGGAAAGAGTTGCGCCATAACGTCTTTTGCATGTGCAAATTGACTTGTTATCGAGGCTGGATTTGCCAGAAGGCCCAATCGTCTGCCCTTTAAACATCCAGGCCGATTGTCGCAAAGGGTGTCCAGTCCGGTTTTAACCCGTGGTAAATTTTTGTTCATGGATATTTTTGTCCTCAATTTTTAAGATAAGGATTGCCCTGCAACCCCTATCACAGGTATTGACAAAAATTCAAATCCTAACTAATTAATGCTGTCTTATCCAACCCGCAAATGAATGGAGCACATTTTTTATGGTATTTTCAATCAGTGAGTCCGTAAAAACTATAAAACCCTATGAGGCAGGCAAGCCATTAAGTGAAGTACAACGTGAATATGGTATTACCAATGCGGTAAAACTTGCTTCCAATGAAAACCCTTTTGGGTGTTCTCCCAAAGTGGCCGACGCTGTTTTGTCGAAATTATCGGGGATGCACCGGTATCCTGAGCCGGTCCCTTTTACATTATGTCAAAAACTTGCTGAAAAATACCATGTCCAGATGGAAAATCTGGTCATTGGAAACGGTTCCGATGATATCATTGCCCTGCTTGCCCATGGATTTCTGGATCCCGGGCAGGAGGCCGTGATGCCGCTGCCTTCCTTTCTCATGTATGAGATCAGTGTGAAGACCGCAAAGGGCGTTCCGGTTATGGTTCCCTTAAAGGATTTTTCCACCAACCTTGACGGGCTTGTCAAGGCTGTTACGCCTGAAACAAAAATGGTGTTTGTGACCAATCCCTTCAATCCCACCGGGGCTGTGATTACCAAGGATGAGTTTTTACGGTTTGCAGATCAACTGCCGGACAACGTGCTGATTATCGTGGATGAAGCTTATATTGAATTTGTACGCGACGATTCGGTCTATAATGCCTTGGCTGTGCCGTTGACGGATCCAAGAATTGTAACCTTAAGAACGTTTTCCAAAGCATACGGCCTTGCCGGTTTCCGCATTGGTTACGGGGTTATGGATAAAGCGGTCGCTGAAATTTTAAACCGGATACGTCAGCCCTTTAATGTGAACACCCTTGCCCAGGTTGCGGCCCAGGTTGCCCTGGAAGATACGGATTTTCTGTCCAAAACCATTTCCGGCACCCACCAGGGTATTGATTTTTTAACCCAAAAATTAACGGAAGCCGGTTTTGAGGTACTGCCCACCCAGGCCAATTTTATTATGGTGGATGTAAAGACCAGTTCCCGGGACATCTGTGAGAAACTGCTTCGAAAAGGTGTGGTGGTGCGTTCTATGGCATCCTACGGATATGACACCTTTATTCGCATCAATGCCGGCACGGAACAGGAAAATCAAACGTGCGTGGATGCACTTATCAGTGTTGCAGGCAAATAGAATAATGGACAGGCGTATTATTACCATCGACGGGCCGGCCGGTGCCGGTAAAACAACGGTTTCAAAGGCCCTTGCAAGGGAACTTGGCTGTGTTTATGTGGACACCGGTGCTTTATACAGAGCCGTTGCGTTTGAAATTAAGCGCCGGCAGATCAACTGGGAAGACAGTGCCCTGCTTGAACAGTTTCTTGCCTGTCTTGATCTTGATTTTGTCATGGAAGGCCGGGAGCCTGTGCTGACATCCTCAGGCCGGGATATCAGCGCATATATTCGAACCAATGAAATCAGTATGCTGGCCTCGGCCACATCGGCCGTTCCCCAGGTGCGAAAGGCATTGCTTGGTATTCAGAGATCCATTGCCGGGGAAAGGGATGCCGTGTTCGAAGGTCGGGATATGGGAACGGCTGTTTTTCCCAATGCTTCATATAAGTTTTTCCTGACCGCTGATGTTAAAGTGCGTGCCCGAAGGCGATTTGAGGAATCAAACGCCTCCGGGATTTCATTTGAAAAAATTCTCGAAGATATGGCTAAGCGAGATAGGGATGATACCCAACGTGCTGTATCCCCTTTAAAACAGGCCCCGGATGCTATCCTTATAGATGCCACGGAATTAGATGTTTCCCAGGTGGTGGAAAAAATGAAAAGCATCATCATCGTTACTTAAAAAGTTCTGGAATTTCTTGATTTTTCCCTTTTTCGTTGGTATAAGAATCAATTGTACTCGCCTTCACCATCTTTTTCTTATGATTTAAAGGCGGGTAACATCATCGATTAGGGGGGGGGATAAACATTAATGAATAACATCGCTGAAGAAAACCAAAACATGAATCAAGAATTAGAGACCCAAAATGAGGTAAAAGAGACCGAAATCGAATTCACCGGAGAAGAGACCGAAATCGAACTCACCGGAGAAGAGACCATGGAAGAACTGCTGGATATTTATGATTCCAGCCTTAGTAAATTTGAAGAGGGACAGGTTGTCATCGGAACAGTGATCTCCGTCGGCAGGGAAACAGTCCTTGTGGATGTGGGATACAAATCTGAGGGACAGATCTCAATTCATGAATTCATTGGTGAGGACGGCAATGTCAGCGTCAACGTCGGCGACGAATTTGAGGTGATGATTGAAGTATGGGATGAAGAGGAGGAGACTGTTCTTCTGTCCCATGAAAAAGCCAAAAAGGTTAAAGTATGGGACGCCATCAAGGATATCTACGACGATGACGGTACCATTGAGGGTGTCATCACCAGTCGGGTTAAAGGCGGTTTCTCCGTTGATATCGGCCTGCAAGCCTTTTTGCCGGGATCCCAAGCTGATCTGCGGCCCATCCGCAATATGGATGAAATGGTCGGCCAGACTTATACCTTTAAGATTCTCAAGTACAACAAGAAAAGAAATAATATTGTTCTGTCACGCCGGGTACTGCTTGAAACCGAAAGAGAGAAAATGCGCAGTGCTACCCTGGCTGCCATTGAAAATGACAAAGTCATGGAAGGTATTGTCAAAAATATTACCGAATACGGTGTCTTTGTTGATCTCGGTGGTGTTGACGGACTTCTTCATATTACCGATATTTCCTGGGGACGGGTTAAACATCCCTCTGAACTGTTCTCCGTTGGCGATCAGATCAATGTGAAAATTCTCTCCTTTGATTTTGAGAAGGAACGGGTATCCCTGGGCATGAAACAGCTGACACCCGATCCCTGGACAACGGCTGCTGAGAAATATCCCACCGGTTCCAAGATTGAAGGCCGGGTGGTCAGCCTGACCGATTACGGGGCATTTATTGAGCTTGAAGAGGGTGTTGAAGGTCTTATCCATGTTTCTGAAATGTCCTGGACCCGCAAAATCCGTCACCCGTCCCAGATGGTTGCCGTGGGCGAACAGGTTGAGGCTGTTGTTCTGGATCTTAAACCTGAAAACCGCAGGATCTCTCTTGGTATCAAACAGACCGTCGAGAATCCCTGGGAAGTCATTTCCCAGAAATATCCCGTGGGCACCATCATTGAAGGAAAAATCAAGAATATTACCGAATTCGGTCTTTTTATCGGTATTGATGACGACATTGACGGTCTGGTTCACATCTCTGATATTTCCTGGACCAAACGGATCAAGCATCCTTCTGAAATTTATAAGAAAAATGATACCATCCAGGCAGTTGTCCTCGATATTGACAAGGCCAATGAAAGATTCTCTTTAGGTATTAAACAGACCCAGGTGGATCCCTGGGAAACAGTTGCCGAACGCTATGACGTGGGCAAGGAAATTTCCGGTGTCATCACCAACCTCACCGATTTCGGCGTATTTGTAGAGCTTGAAGAAGGCATTGAAGGTCTGGTTCATGTATCTGAAATCAGTAAGGAAAATATCAAGAGCCCCAAAGAGCATTACCAGATCGGTGAAACCATTACTGCCAAGGTAATGAATATTAATTCCGATGAAAGACGGATCGGCCTGTCCATAAAGCGTCTGGACCAAGATGATGATGATAGATATCTTGAAGAAATTGCAACAAGCTCCAAACCTGCTGCATCTGCATTTGGAGAGATGCTGAGAAGCAACATCCAGGAAAAACTGGAAGCAGAGAAAAAAGAAAACGAATAATTACTGCCTGACAGGCAGTAGCAGGATTGCAATTTTTAAAATTTTCAAGGCCGGACTGATCCTTAACAGGGCATCCGGCCTTTTTAGTTCTAACTAGTGTCTGAACGAAAACCTGGAAATTTTGTCGAGTACAAGGCGGACGGAAATTTTAACCACAGGCATATATTGAATATGTGGGCATGCGCCCCTCTTCGAGCCCGAGGATTAAAATTTACGGTTTTCGGTCGGGCACTAACTAAAATTAAGGAAAAATCCCTTATGTTTGCAAGACGTCATCCTTTTTTGTTTTTTCTTTGTGTTATCTGTGCCTGCTTTACCTTTGGCCTGGTTGCCGTGTCCGGCATTGCCGTACTAGGTGCTTTTGCCGTGAACAGCAAGATCAGTGGTGCCATAGCCTCCCCCCGGGGCAATATCGGCGTGGTTGAGGTGACAGGGCCTATCCTGTCTTCAAAAAAAATTATTAAGGATCTTAAAGGATTCATGGATGATGACGCCATTAAGGCAATTATTTTAAGGGTTGACAGCCCCGGCGGCGGAATCGGGCCTTCCCAGGAAATCTACCGGGAACTGATGAAGACCCGCGATACAAAAACCGTGATCGCCTCCATGGGTTCTGTTGCAGCCTCCGGGGGGTATTATATCGCATGTGCAACCCAGGGTATTGTTGCAAATTCCGGCACCATTACGGGGTCCATCGGTGTGATCATGGAGTATGCCAATATTGAACAGATCGCTAAAAAAATCGGGATCTCCCCTGTGGTAATAAAAAGCGGTGAATATAAGGACATGGGGTCCCCCATGAGAGAGCTTAAAAACAGTGAAAAGCAGCTGTTTCAAAATCTTGTGGATGAACTGCACGCCCAGTTTGTGTCCGATGCCGCTGATGCCAGGAATATGGATACCGATGTCATGGCCAAACTGGCTGACGGCAGGGTTTATACCGGGCAGACCGCCATGAAACTTAAGCTTGTTGATCGTATCGGCAACATGGATGATGCCGTGCAGTGGGCCGGACAGATGGCCGGCATTGAAGGAGAACTGACCCCGGTTTATCCCAAAGAGGATAAAATAACGCTGTTTAAGAAACTGGCCGAAACCCTGTTCCGGGATGTTAACCTGGGTAGCAGGTTGTCCGAACAGTTCAGGTATGTTTTTAACTAGTGTGTCAACGACCCCTCCTGAATCACAGATTCAGAAGGGGCTTGCAAAAGCCCACGTTGACTAGCCTAAGTCTTAACTGACTACGTTCGGCAAGATGTAGACACCTTTGGATGTATTCGCCAGTCCAAAGCCCTGTCGTGGCACTGTAAAAGCTCTGTGAGGCAGGGGCGGTCAACCACGTTGCGAAGCTTGCTGAACATTGGCGAGGCGAACCCTACCCCTCTTAGGAGGGTGTTTATAGGCCCGGCGGAGCCTTAATCCGCCTTTTTACACAATTCGCCAAATCCTCACCCACCTTTGCTATCGCTCAGGAAGGGGACTCCTTGGCGGGGAGTTGAACAAAAAATCACCTACCTGCGGCATTGTATAAAAATTTACAATCCTCACATACTTCAGTATGCTCCGGTTGCAAATTCTTTGGCGCCTTGCATCTGGGCAATTTTCTGTCCAAACACGGATTTTCGTTCAGGCATCAATTAAAAATAGGTCTACTCGAAAATGTCAACCTTGCCTGCACCATGCCTGATCACCTCGGGTTCATCCTCAACCAGGGAGATTACGGAAGAGGGGGTGTTGGGCACAGGACCTCCATCCAGGACCATGTCCAGCCTTGCATCGAAATAATCATGGAGCAGGGATGCATCTTCAAACACTTCGCCGTCAGGGTCCGTGGCCGAGGTTGAAATAATGGGGTTTCCCAGTTCCTGGGCAAGGCTTATGGCAATTTGATTGGCAGGGACCCTGATGCCTGCGGTTTTTCTTTTGGTCAACATAATCTTGGGCACCATTTTTGATCCGGGCAGAACAAAAGTATAAGGACCCGGCAGCAAACGTTTCATGTGGCGGTAGGCTATATTGGATACCTTGGCATACTTGGAAATATCTTTCAGGTCCGGACAGATAAAGCTGAACGGCTTGGTTTTATTCCGCTGTTTGATCTGGTATATTTTTTCAATGGCCTTTTTGTTCATAATATCACAGCCGATACCATAAAATGTATCTGTTGGATAGGCAATAATTCCGCCTTTCTTGAGACTGGCCACAGCCATGGATATGATTCGTGCCTGGGGTGTATGGGGATTGACATTATATAACATAGGTTACCTCCTGGAACATGAACTATTTAAATTTAATCACCAAAGCAGATGCCAAGTGTTCTGGCCGTCAGAATCAACTCCCCGTTGGGATCTACGCTGCGTATTTTGTTTACGGCATCTTTTAAATGCACACTTCCCATCATTCCGCTGGGCTTAAGCGCCACCATTTTGCCGAAATTCCCGCTTGCTGCCATATGCACCGCCTGAACCCCGAACCGGGTGCATAACTGCCTGTCCCAATGGGTTGGCTGGCCCCCGCGCTGGAGATGGCCAAGGACCACGCACCGGCTCTCTTTGCCGGTATTTTCCTGAATTTTTTCGGCAATTGCGTAACCAATGCCGCCAAGACGGACTTCTCTGTCTGTTTTATCATCGTCGGACACCACCATAGTGTCGTCAAGTTTTGCGCCTTCAGCCACAATAACAATGGTGAATAATTTGCCTGTGGCTTCCCGGGCCCTGATTTTCTTCTCAATGGCCGGCATGTTAAATTTTATTTCAGGAATCAGAATAACATCCGCACCCCCGGCAAGCCCGGCATAGGCGGCAATCCAGCCGGCATATCGTCCCATGACCTCAAGCACCATGACCCGGTTATGACTCTCGGCTGTTGAATGCAGCCGGTCAAGGGCATCCACGGCACAGGCCACGGCTGTGTCAAATCCAAAGGTCTGCTGGGTGGCATCCAGGTCATTGTCAATGGTCTTGGGCACACCGATGACAGGCAGTCCTGATTCATGCATCTGCAGGGCTGTGGTCAGGGTGCCGTCCCCGCCGATAACCACAAGTGCGGTCAGGCCTAACGCTTCTATCGTTTGCCGCACCTGGGCCATAAGATCCTCTGATATTTTTCGTGTTTCACCCTGGCCGGTTTTTGATGAAAATCTGCCGGAATTTGCCGTGCCCAGAATAGTGCCGCCACGAATAAGAAGCCCGTCCATATCCCGGACGGTGAGCGGGTCAGCCTGAACCGGCGTTAAGAGCCCGTCAAAACCGCCCCGAATGCCTATGGTCGTAAACCCCTGTATGTCACCGGCTTTTACAATGGCCCGGATCACTGCATTAAGTCCGGGGCAGTCCCCTCCTCCTGTTACCACACCAATTTTTTTTCCCATCTTTTAATCCTTGTCAATGGCAATACAGCCCATCTCTGATCTTGTTCCTTATTGAATTAAAGTGGTCGAATTTGCCTCACGGTGCTATATCAAATAATCAGTGATGAAACAAATAAATTAGATTGAACGTCAATTAATAAGATTTTTTTATCATTGTAAAAATTGATTCTATGAACTTTATGGATATTTCCCAAGGAATGATCTTGTAAAAAGTTTATGGCTTTGGTAAAAGGGCCTGTTTATATACTTTGCTTTGAATAATTATTGGCCGGCCTTTTCACTTACCTTTTTTAACGTGATGGCTGGCCTTTAAAGTATAAATAAACATCTTTCCTTTCTGGAGGCCTTTTATTATGTCCAATATATTACCAGAGCAGGGGCTCTCTTTTGATGATGTCCTCCTGCTTCCCGATTATTCAGCCATCCTGCCTGACGAAGTGACCACACGCACCCGGCTGACCAAAGAACTTGAACTCAATATTCCCATTGTCAGTGCGGCCATGGATACGGTGACCGAATCAGATACCGCCATCAGCATGGCCCGGGCCGGCGGTTTGGGGTTTATCCACAGAAACCTGAGCATTGCCGAGCAGGTGGTTGAAGTGGACCGGGTTAAAAAAAGCGAAAGCGGCATGATTGTTGACCCTGTGACTGTCCATCCCGATGCCACCATCTCTGATGTGCTGGACATTATGGCCAAATACCGGATTTCAGGTATCCCGGTTGTGGAAGACGATAAGCTGGTTGGCATCGTGACAAACAGGGATCTGCGTTTTGAGACCCAGCTGGATAAACCGGCCAGGGAGGTTATGACCAGTGAAAATTTGGTGACCGTGCCTGAAAAATGCACCCTGGAAGAATCCAAAATCATGCTGCATAGACACAGAATTGAAAAACTTCTGGTGGTGGATCCCCAGGGTAACCTCAAAGGGCTGATCACCATCAAGGATATTGAGAAGATAAGAAAATATCCCAATGCCTGCAAGGATTCCCTGGGACGCCTGAGAGCTGGTGCCGCCATTGGTGTGGGTTCCGATATGATGGAGCGTGTGGAAGCGCTCCTGACCGCCGGAGCCGATGCACTGGTCATTGATACCTCCCATGGCCATTCCCAAAATGTGATCACTGCGATTCAGCGTATCAAGGCGGCATTTCCCGCCTGCCAGCTTATTGCCGGCAATGTGGCCATGGAGGCCGGGGCAAAGGCGTTGATTGATGCAGGCGTTGATGCCGTTAAAATCGGTATTGGACCGGGCTCCATATGTACCACCCGTATTGTTGCAGGTGTTGGCGTGCCCCAGCTCACCGCTGTGATGAACTGTGCCGATATCTCAAAGAAAACCGGCGTGCCCCTGATTGCCGACGGCGGAATCAAGTATTCCGGAGATGTCTCCAAAGCCCTGGGGGCCGGTGCCCATTCCGTTATGCTGGGCAGCATGCTGGCCGGCACCAAAGAGAGCCCCGGCGAAATCGTTATTTACCAGGGGCGCTCGTATAAAGCATACCGCGGCATGGGGTCTGTGGAAGCCATGAAAAAGGGCAGTTCCGACAGATATTATCAGAAAGATACCGGTGCAAATGAAGAGCTGGTTCCCGAAGGTATTGTGGGCCGGATTCCCTACCGGGGAACCATCCGCGAGAATATTGTCCAGATGATCGGCGGTCTCAAGGCCGGCATGGGATATCTTGGGGCGGCTACCATTGAAGAATTGCACCAAAACGCAAAATTTGTCCGAATCACTGCGGCCGGATTAAAGGAAAGCCATGTCCATGACGTTGCCATCACCAAGGAAGCACCCAATTATAGAGTAGAAAGCAATTAAATTCCCATGACCGATAATCAGGATATACCCTTTTATCATCTGCATGTTCACACCGAGTACTCCCTGCTTGACGGGGCCATCCGGCTAAACGACCTGATGACAAGATGTACGGAATATGGCATGGATGCCGTGTCCATTACAGACCACGGCACCATGTTCGGTGTGGCCGAGTTTTATGAAAAAGCCCAAAAAGCCGGCATTAAGCCCATACTGGGCTGTGAAGTCTATGTGGCGCCCAGAACTTTAAATGACCGGACCCCGCTGGATCGAAAAGGATTAAGTCATCTGGTGCTTTTAGCCAAGGACAGGGAGGGGTACACCAATCTTTGCAAGCTGGTTTCCGTGGCCCAGCTCAAGGGTTTTTATTTTAAGCCCAGAATTGACAAAGAGCTTCTGGCTGAACATGCCAAGGGCCTTGTGGGGCTTTCAGCCTGCCTGAAAGGGGATATTCCCCAGGCCATTCTGGCAGGGAACCAGGCAAAAGCAGATGAACTGGCACGGTTTTATCTTGATACCCTGGGCGAGGGGAATTTTTTCCTTGAAGTCCAGGAAAACGGCATGCAGATCCAGCATCGTCTGAACAACGGTCTGCTTGACATGAGCAAGCGCCTTTCCATTCCCATGGTGGCCACCAATGACTGCCATTACCTGTCCAACGGCGATGCCAAAGCCCATGAAATTCTTTTGTGCATACAGACCGGCGATACCTTTGACAATGCCGACCGTTTTAAATTTGATTCGGACCAGCTCTATTTTAAATCCGGACAGGAGATGGCCGATTCCCTTGGCCATTTTCCCGATGCCATTGCCAATACAAAGCTGATCGCAGATATGTGCGAGGTGGATTTCGGCAAGAAAACCTATCATTTTCCCCGGTATGACCTTGGCGATGGACTGTCCGAGGACCAACTGTTTAAAAAACTTGCCATGGAAGGTTTTGAAGAACGCCTTGCCAAAATCAAGAAAAAGAATCCCGACATTGATGAAGAGGTCTACAGGGACCGGATTAAATACGAGATTGACATTATCCTTGAAATGGGGTTCCCCGGCTATTTTCTCATTGTGGCCGACTTTATCGACCATGCACGAAAAATCGGGGTGCCGGTGGGGCCGGGCAGGGGGTCTGCGGCCGGTTCCATGGTGGCCTACGCCATGGGGATTACAGCCCTTGATCCCATTGCGCACGGGCTGATTTTTGAACGGTTTTTAAACCCGGCCCGTATCTCCATGCCTGATATTGACGTGGATTTCTGCATTGAGGGCAGAGAACAAGTCTATGATTATACGGTTAAGCGTTACGGCGGGCCGGAATATGTATGCCAGATTATCACCTTTGGAAAACTGAAAGCCAAGGCTGTTATTCGGGATGTGGGAAGGGCCTTGGGCGTTCCCCTTTCCGAAGTGGACGAAGTGGCCAAGATGATCCCTGACAATGCCAAAAATCTAAAAAAAGCATTGGAAGAGGTGCCGGCCATTAATGATAAATGCCGGGAAACTGACGTCAAAACGCAGATGCTGGACGTTGCCATGCTGCTCGAAGGGTTGCCCCGGCACGCATCTACCCATGCCGCAGGTGTTGTGGTTTCCGATAAACCCCTGTGCGAATATCTGCCGCTGTTCAAGGGCAAAGATGGTGAAACCATTACCCAGTTTGACATGAACTTCACTGAAAAACAGGGTTTGGTTAAATTTGATTTTTTAGGGCTTCGCAACCTGACCGTTATTAAAAATTGTATTGCCTTGATCGAAAAACAGGGCAAGACTCCGCCGGATCTTCTGCACCTTGATTATTCAGATCAAAAGACCTTTGAACTTTTGCAAAATTCCGATACCACCGGGGTGTTCCAGCTTGAAAGTTCCGGTATGAAGGAACTGATCTCCCGGTTAAAGCCGGCCAGTTTTTCAGACATTGTGGCTCTTGTGGCTCTTTACCGGCCAGGTCCTTTGGACTCGGGTATGGCGGATAACTATGTGGAACGAAAGCATGGCCGGGAACCTGTGGTATATCTGTTTTCCGAATTAGAGCCTGTCCTTGAAGAGACCTACGGGGTAATTTTGTACCAGGAACAGGTCATGAAAATTGCCGGGGTCATTGCCAATTACAGCATGGCCCAGGCAGACGGGCTTCGAAAAGCCATGGGTAAAAAGATTGCCGCCATGATGGAGGAGCACCGGGCCCTTTTTATGAAAGGTGCGCAGGAAAACGGCCATGATCCCAAAAAGGCTGAAGAGCTTTTTAACCTTATGGAGAAATTCGGCGGTTACGGCTTCAACAAGTCCCATTCAGCCGCCTATGCCCTGATTGCGTATCAAACCGCTTTTCTTAAAGCCCACTTCCCCGTTGAATTCATCGCAGCCCTGATGACGTCCGAACGCAGCAACTCCGATGCGGTGCTTAAATACATGGATGAATGCAAAGGCCATAACATCAAGGTACTGCCTCCGGATGTCAACCAGAGCGACGCCTTTTTCAATGTGGATGATAATTGTATCCGTTTTGGTCTGGCTGCCATTAAAGGTGTGGGAGAGGCTGCCATTGAATCTATTGTTCAAAACCGTGAAAAGGAAGAGGAGTATACCAGCCTTTATAATTTCTGTGAACGGGTGAATTTGAGCAAAGCCAATAAAAAAGTGCTTGAGGCCCTGATTAAATGCGGGGCTTTGGATACCACCGGGGATAAACGCGCCCAGATGATGGAGATGCTTGAAGATGCTCTGGATCATGGCGCCAGAATCCAGAAGGAAAAAGCAGATGCCCAGCTGGATCTGTTTGCCGATTCAGGTGTGGGTATTTGTCTTCCTTCCAGTATTCCAAGAATGCCTGACATTGATGAATGGGAGGGGAAGTTTTTGCTGGAGCTGGAAAAAGAAGCTCTGGGGTTTTACATCACAGGCCACCCCATGGATGATTATGCGGATATCATACGCAAATTTACCAGTGTCAACACGGTTAGTCTCCAAGACGTGAAAGATGAAAAGATGGTCCGCATTGCCGGAAATCTGAAGGTTCAGAAAATTCACAAGACCAAAAAAGGGGACTTGATGGCTTTTTGCAACATTGAGGACCAGTATTCAACCGTGGAACTGGTGGTGTTTCCAAATCTGTATGCCAGGACCCATACGTTTTTGTCCCAGGAGCAGGTTGTCATTATTGAAGCTGAAGTCCAAAAGAAAGAGAATACCGTCAAACTAATAGGGGAAGCCATTGTGCCTGTAACCCAGGCTGAAACCCTTTGGGCTGCCGGCATTGTCATGCAGGTGGATGCGCAGCACCATAAAACTGATGTGCTTGATCAGCTTAAACCTGTGATCGAGCGATATCCCGGCAATTGTGTCTCCTTGTTCAATATTCACATTGATTCAGAACATCCCGATGTGATGGTTAAGTTATCGGATGAATACAAGTCCGATGCCTGTCCCGGCTTTTTCCAGGAGATTGAAACCATTCTTGGCCCGGGCACCATCGAAACCAGATGCGCCCCGGTCAAAGACAAGGTGAAAAAGAAAAAGCGCTGGCCCAGAAAACAGGTCACCTGATGCCCGGACTGATGTCCGGATTGATAAATACAGTGCCCGGGTTGGCGATCTGAAGGCGGCTTACCACCCGGGCCACCCCGTCAATACTTCTGACCAGATCCCGGGCCATTCGGTGCTGGTATGTATCAGCTACCCAGCCATCCAGATAGACCACCCCATGGCGGACTTTTACGTGGATGCCCGTATCATCCACCATGTCATCGGACATGAATTTTGATTTTACCCTGGCCATGAGCACGGTGTCGCTGACAAAGGTTCCAGGTGACCGGACGTTTTGTGCTGTGACGGATTGATAGTACACCGGGGACCCGGTATTTGTCTTCTGGGAAGCACAACCCGGTATTAAGAATAAAGCAAATGCCGATAGAATAAAATATTTGATTGTCGGAACGGATTTTTTGCACATTTCGTTAATCAAAATCGTCTAGATCCAAGCCGTCAAGATCAGAAAGGTCCATATCCTTTAGCAAATCATCTTCATCGGGAATAATGTCTTCATCGATGACAACAGGTTGCCCTTCATTGATTCCGGTTTCGGCAATATTGTGGAATCCTTCTTGTTCATCCGCGTCGTGATTTTCAAAAAATCCTGCAATCCCAATGAAAAACAGGTATCCAAGACCCGCCATATTCAGAAGAACGATAATTGCTCCCACGATGTTTTTAATCAGCACGCTTTGATTTTTCCCGTTAATGTTTGACGATGGGGACTTAAGTGTTTATATATAATCTTTAATTTTGTAGCAAGGGCAAAAATTCGGCACAAAATTTGTAGTATTGATTTTTTTCGAGTTTCTAAGCCCTTTACAGCGTAAGAAAATTCAAAGGTTTTTGTATGAGTTGGCTTGGAAAAGTGATTGGCGGCACCATCGGACTGGCCCTGGGCGGTCCCTTGGGTGCTGTGGCAGGGGCTGCATTTGGCCATGCTTTTGTGGACAGAAGAGAGGATGAATATTTACGTTCCATTCCGGGCCGTAAGCAACCGGGCTTGTCTTCTAATGAGGAGGCCCAGCTTGTTTTTTTTACTGCGGCGTTTTCCATGCTGGCTAAAATCAGCAAAGCAGACGGCCGGATCAGTGAAGAGGAGATAAAAGTAGTTGAACGCTTTATGGTCAATGATCTTCAACTTGATGAAGCAACCCGTGCGACGGCCAAAAATATTTTCAGAAATGCCGTGACATCTTCCCAGACCTTTGAGGATTTTGTCCGGCAATTTTATTCGGTGTTTAAATACCAGGCCAATATCATTGAGTTGATGATGGATGTGCTGCTCAGGGTATCCTCGGCTGACGGCAATATCTCCGATGTTGAGGAACAGATGCTGTTGTCCGCTTCACGGATTTTCAGATTTTCCCAGTCAGAGTATAACCGGCTTAAATCCAGGTATGTGAAAAAATCGGATCCCTATTATGCTGTCCTTAAATGCGATAAAAATGCGAGCAATGAAGAGATAAAAAAGAAATACCGGACCCTGGTCCAGGAGTATCACCCGGATAAGGTCCAGGCCAAAGGGCTGCCCGAAGAATTTATCAAGTTTGCCACGGATAAATTCGCTGAAATACAGGACGCTTACGAGCACATCAGGAAGAGCAGGGGATTCTGATCCGGGCACTACTGGAAGAACAAGTAAACGCCCTTATTGATAGGCCTTCCGGTGCGGTTAAATACCATAAGTCAACATAGGGAAACCAAGACTGTTGGATTCACCAAAATTCTTTGAAAAGGCCACCTGCGTTCCGGATCAATGCTGCGTTTTACCGCTCACGGAATCTATGGTTTCGTAAACATGTTTGGCAAACCCGTGTCCAGCCTCGGCATATAAGTTAAAAACTACGTGCGCGCCGGATTCTTTTAATTCTTCAATTTCATCGTCAAATTTTGCCACGGCAGCAATCGATCCGATAAACTTCAGCTCCGTTAGTTGGGACACGACGGTCATATTTGCCGTATGTTCCGGCAGCGTCAGTAAGACAGTCTGTATCTTTCCCTTACCTTGACCTCCTTTGGCCCAGAAATCATAATCCGTGGGGTCACCGAATATGACTTTGCGACCGGCGCCAATGTGTTTTTGGACGGTTTCTTCATCGAAATCGATTCCGATCACCACCTCACCATAGCGCTGGCGCATGTCATCATAGACGCCGGTTCCAATACGTCCCATACCAAAGACCGCAACTTTGGCATCGCCCGGATCAATGGGCTGGTCTTCGGCCAGTCGCACCTTGGTTTCAAATGATTTCAATCGTCTGGAAAGTCGTGAATAAATTGAGTGGACATAAGTATTCACGGGCGACGCCAGCACAAGGGTCATCGACAGGGAGATGGCGAAAATAGTGAGCCACTCGCTTCCTATCCAACCGTTTTTAAAACCGGTGGTGACCACCAGAAGACCGAACTCGCTGCCGTTGGCAAGACTGAACGAGGCCAGGAGGGACGTTCGTGCCCGCAGTTTAAATCTGGTGAGCAGGAGAAAGAAGAGGACGACCTTGAAGATAACGCCGACCGCCAGCAGTCCTCCAAGGCCAACGGCTTGCAAAGTGGGTGCGCCAGCCAGGCCGATGCTGAGGAAAAATCCGACAAGAAACAAATCCTTGAAGCTTAGGAGCCCTTTGGCCATTTCTTCTGCTTTCGGATGACCGGCGACCAGGATACCAACAAAAAGGGCCCCCAGATCTGGTTTTAACCCGACATATTCGAATCCACCGACTCCCAGTCCCAGGGCGAGAAATATGCTGAAAAGCAACAAAAGTTCCCGGTGGCCAACCCGGTTTAAAATAGCAAAGAAAACCGGCCTGGCGACCAAAAGACCGCCTACCAGCGCGATGGCCCAAGGTGAGGGAATTTTCCCAGTGGAGAAAGTCAAAAAAAGTACGGCGAAGATATCCTGCATAATCAGGATGCCGATGGAAACACGGCCATGGAGGGAAGACATCTCCCCCCGTTCTTCCAATACCTTAACGGCAAACACCGTACTGGAAAAACTCAATGCAAAAGCCATCAACAAGGAAAACTTTAAATCAAGGTCGCTAAATGTCGGGAGTCCTATTCGACTCAGTGCATAGATACCTCCTCCGAAAACAATGACCGTAACCATCATGTGAATCGAAGCTCCGGCCCAGATTTCAGGTTTTGCCAGAGTCCTCAGCCGCAATTTCAAGCCGATGGAAAATAACAATAGGGTCACACCCAGATCGGCTATTTCTTCAAGTGTTTCACCACCTTCAACGCCGAGCGCCTGGAGTACAAAACCGGCGATCAGATATCCGACCAGCGGCGGCAACCCCACGCGGTTGACTACAAAACCCAGGGTGAAAGCTATCAGTATCCAGAGAGGGTCCATAAAAATACTCCTTTGAACTATTCTATATCATTACGTTAATTCAATTTTTTAAAATCTATGGCAATTGTATTTCAAATTGTTTACTATGTTCTGACTGGATAGGTCAATCCCGGCTGATTACCTTCCCCTGGGTGTCGAACGAGAATGACTGATTACCGCTATTCCCCATGAAAAGAGCTTTGGAAAAATGCTCTTTAACCGGCTCTTTTGATGACCATTCCAAGAAGAAATTTGCTCCCCAGCCACCACTTGTGTCATGCTGTTTAATCAGGAAATATGTGGAAGCCATTGAACCGAGTACAATTGGCTTATTGATGTGATGTATTGTTTCAACAATTTGCCTTCAGAATCGTAATACGTTAATTTAGGTTCTGTTGCAAAGAATTCTGAATCCATATTAAAGTATTTCCTCAAACTGAAATAAATACCAGGGGGAATGTATTGATGAATTCCAAAAATCCGTTCAAGTGGCGTCATTTTGAAAAAGAGATTATCCTTCTAAACGTTCG
>JAQYWJ010000189.1 GCA_030145005.1 Desulfobacter sp.
CGTTCCTTCAAGCTCGTGTGTGCCCTACAGGATTTATAATATTGGTAATAATGACTCTGTGCCGTTGATGGACTTTGTCCGTGCTATTGAAGATGCCCTGGGCAAAAAAGCAAAAATTGACTATCTGCCCATGCAGGCCGGCGATGTGCCCGCCACCTGAGCTGATGTGGATGATTTTATTGCCGCTACGGGTTTAAGCCTGAAACGTCTGTAAAACAGGGGATACGGAATTTTGTGGACTGGTATAAGGAATACTATGCCTGAAACTCGATGATCGAGCGAAAGGATGCCCCACAGTTTTGACTGCGGGGCTTTAGATTACCGGATTACTCTAATGCCCGGGAGACGATTTCATAAAGATTCCTGGACAACTCTTTTTGTCCGGCCATGGTTTCAAGTTGTTTTTTCATCATAGCTTGCCTGTTCTCATCATAGCGTTTCCATAGATTAAAACATGAGCAAAGCCGTGCGGCTGTCTGGTAGTTGATTTTATCCAGCGCCAGAATCCGTTCGGCCACAAATTCATAGCCCTGACCGTCAGCCCTGTGAAAATGCATGGGATTGTTCATGGCAAAGGCAAATATGAGCGCCCGGACCTTGTTGGGGTTGGCCATGGTAAAATCTTTGTGTGCCGTCAGTTTTTTTACCTGATCTAAGGTGTCTTCAAGGCTGGATTGGGCCTGGACAGAAAACCATTTGTCGATCACCAGGGTTCGGGCCTGCCATTTGTCATAAAAGGCCAGACATGCCTTATCACGCATGTCTGGATTCATGTGGCTCAGGATCTTGAAGGCGGCAAATTCATCTGTCATGTTGCCGGCGCTTTCAAATTGTTTTTGTACAAGGTCCTGGATATCTTTATTAGCCAGGCAGCCAAGATAGGAAAGGCAAAGGTTTTTAAGGCTTCTGTCCGCCATGGCCGCACCTGAAATATCATCGGGGTTTGCGGACCGGCAGTTTTCATATAGGGTTTTAAATTCTGATGTCAGTTTTTCGGCCAGGGTTTGTTTCAAAAAGATCCTGGCCTGGTGGATGGCTTCAACATCTATGATTTTAAAATGATCCTTTATCTCTGTTTCCTGGGGCAGGGTAAGGGCCTTGGAGAGAAACGCCCTGTCTTTTTCCTTGTCTTCCAGGGCCAGGGAAAAGGCCTTAACAAGCCCTGATGATACAGTCATGGGTTTGTTGGCCTGGATAGCCGTTACCATATTTTTTATTTCATTGATGAACAGGGTCTGGGTGGCACGCCACTGGTTAAAGGGATCTGTATCCCGGGCCATGAGAAAGGCAAGGTCCTGATTTGAAAAATCTGTGGTTAGATGTACAGGCGCAGTAAATTCCCTGAATACGGACGGGTAGGTATCGGCAGGTACATTTTCAAATTTAAAGGTGTGGGTTCCCTTTGTCAGCTCATACAGCACGTCTTGTTTGACCGTTTCCCCGGCCCTGTTGATCAAAGAGATCCGAACAGGGATGTGAAAGGGTTTTTTTTCGGATTGATTTCTGTCCGGGGATGTGGTCTGGGTAAAGGTTAAAGACAGGATTTCTGTATTTTCATCATATTGCCGGGTCATGGATACTGCCGGTGTACCGGACTGGGTATACCACAGGAAAAACTGATCCAGGTTGCGGCCGGATACCTTTGTCATAACACCAACAAAATCCTCAAGGGTTACGGCCATACCGTCAAATTTTTCAAAATAGAGATCCATGCCTTTTCTGAACAGGGCCTGTCCTAAAAGTTGATAGATCATGCGGATTACTTCTGCACCTTTTTCGTACACAGTCATGGTGTAAAAGTTATCCATTTTGATGTATGAGTCCGGCCGTACCGGGTGAGTCATTGGGCCGCTGTCCTCGGGAAACTGTGCCGCCATCAGGTTTTTCACGTCACTGATGCGTTTTACCGGCCGTGAGTTCATGTCCGATGAAAATTCCTGGTCCCTGAAGACAGTGAGGCCTTCCTTGAGGCTGAGCTGGAACCAGTTTTTCAGGGTGATCCGGTTGCCGGTCCAGTTGTGGAAATATTCGTGGGCAATAACGCCCTGGATGCCCATGAAATCGTCGTCCGTGGCTGTTTGCGGGTCTGCCAGCACATATTTGGCGTTAAATATGTTCAGCCCCTTGTTTTCCATGGCCCCGGCATTAAAATCGTTGATGGCCACGATCTGGTACAGGTCCAGATCATATTCCCGGCCAAACCGTTTTTCATCCCATGCCATGGCCTGTTTCAAGGATGTCATGGCATGGCTGCAAAGGGCGATATTCTCTTTTTCAGAATAGATTTTAAGGGCCACATCCCTGCCTGATGCTGTTGTGAACCGGTCATCTAATACGGCAAGGTCTCCTGCCACCAGGGCAAAAAGATAGCAGGGTTTTTTAAAGGGATCTTCCCAGACGGCGAAGTGACGATTGTCGTCAAGGTCTCCGGATTTTACAGGGTTGCCGTTGGATAACAGCACAGGGTAGCGGGTTTTATCCGCCACAATGGTGCAGGAAAAGGGTGCCATCACATCGGGGCGGTCAGGGTAGGGCGTGATATTGCGAAATCCCTGGGCCTCACACTGGGTACATAAAATGCTGCCCGAACGGTATAATCCTTCTAACGCCGTATTTTCATCCGGCTTAAGAATGTTTGTGATTTCAAGCTCGAAAATATCCGGGGTGGCCAGAAGGCTAAAGGTTTCATCATCGCTTTTATATTCACTGGGCAAAAGCACCATCTCGCCGGCAACCACGGAAACAATGTCAAAATTTCCCTTGTTCAGCACCAAAGGCGTTGTTTCATTTGCCCTGGCCGGATCTTTTCTCATTTTAAGTTTGGATGTCACCCGGGTGTGATCATCCCGGATGTCAAAGATCAGGTCAACATGGTCAACAATGAATTCAAAGGGCCGGTAGTTTTTTAACTGTATTTTTTTGTGTTCATTCATAATAGAAGCTAAAATACAACCGGCCCGCAACCATGTCAATTAAGGGATATATATAAATTACGGTTATGCCATGGCCAGCACTTCTGCTACTAATTTTTCAATTCCGACTGCGACATCTTTGATATTGGGGCCAAGCATATATGCCGGTGTTGTCACAATTTTTTTATCTTGGTCGATATGTATTTGATCGACAGTGCATGCCACATGCTTGCCGCCCATTTTTTCGATCGCGTTTGCGGTGCCTATATCATTTCCAATGGTGACTTCAGGGTGTTTGTCGGCAATTGCCTTAGTTAACGTCGCCGGTGCAATACAAATGGCGCCAACAGGCTTTTGGCTGTTAATCATGTCGGTTATAATTCGCTGGACTTCCGGATGAACCTCAGCTTGAATATTATTAATCGCAAAATCACTTAAATTTTTGGCTGCACCAAAACCACCCGGTATGATGATGGCATCTATGTCACTTGCCTGAACATCTTTTAAATCTTTAATCTCTCCGCGGGCAATACGTGCAGATTCTACCAATACATTCCTTTTCTCGGAAGTCTCTGTTCCTGATAAATGATCAATGACATGATATTGTTCCATGTTCGGTGCCATACAAATAATCTCTGCATTGGCTTGATCCAAAAACAGCATTGTCAATACCGCTTCCTGAATTTCAGAACCATCGTATACGCCACATCCTGCTAATAATACACCTATTTTTTTGCCCATAACCTATCCTCCAAATTTAAAATTGTAGTTTTTTGATTAATTCTGCTAAAAATTATGTGTTACTCGAATAACAGATGCGAACAAGTAATCATGTAGTTGTTTTCTATATACCGCCATAAACATCGCGCCTATTTCCCCCTATCAGAAAGAAATTGAGTTGACAAGCAATTTATGAAGCGGTTATGAATTGTTTATAGCAGGATAACATCCGCATTGTTGACTAAGGGCCATGGTCCTTAGCCAACAAATGACTTAGATTGACATCCGTCAACTAACGCCCCTAAAGGAGCGGGCTTGAATCGTGAGATTCGAGATAGGAGCAAATAGCTCCAATAGGTGATTAGCTTAAGTGCTTTGAGCACTACGTTGTTTGGATCATTACACCCTTGGATGCCTCCCTGGTCTAAGGCTCTGTATTTCAGCATTAAAAGACCCCAAAAGGTCGGTGTGCTGAGACTGACAAGTCCTTACAACATTGGCGAAGGGAATCTACCAGTTTGGCAGTTCTGGGACAGATATACATTATTTGTCAGAAAAACTGCCTTTTGAAATTCATCCCCCACCTGAAGAAAGGGGTCTTCTTTTAAAGGAACGATAAAAGGATTAATTACCATTGCAAAAGTTTCAGGCTCATTGTCTGACCATATTCAATTAATCCATATTCAATTTGTCCAGGGCCGAAAATGACAGGGTCCGGTTTGGCAATAAATGAAAGGTAGGACTAAATAAGTGAAATTAACGATTATCGGAACCGGATATGTAGGCCTTGTCACGGGTGCATGTTTTTCTTAAATGGGAAGTCATGTCACTTGTGTGGACATTGACCGGGAAAAATATATAACTTGA
>JAQYWJ010000190.1 GCA_030145005.1 Desulfobacter sp.
TTTAAAGATTAGAGATTTCCTCTTTGTCTATAACCTTAATACCCTGTTCCGCCAAAATAACTTTTGCCTTTTCAAGGTCATCAAAGCGGAAAATCATGATGGCGTTTTTGCACTGGGGGTTGGCAAATGCATACATGTACTCCACATTGACATCTTGTTCACTTAACGGATCCAGCACTTGGTTCAGGCCACCGGGTTCATCATTCACTTCCACGGCCAGAACACGGGTTTTGCCCACGGTAAATCCCTGATTCCGCAGGGCTGTAGTGGCTTTGTCATTATCATTGACAATGAGGCGCAGTACACCGAAATCCGTGGTGTCTGCCAGGGAAAGTGCCCGTATATTCACTCCGGCATCCCTTAAAATTGCCGTGACTTCAGCAAGACGCCCTTCTTTATTTTCTATGAATATGGATATCTGTTCAGCCATAATAGTCTCCTTGGTTAAAATTGGCGGTTATCTATAACCCTGACAGCCTTGCCCTGGCTTCTTTCTATGGTTTTGGGCTCCACAAGGGCCACCTTGGCAGATACGCCTAAGTGCTCCTTGATATTATGTGAAATTTTACCTTCCATGGCCTGCAGCCCCTTGATGTCATCACTGAAGGAGGCTTCGTCTATCTCCACCTTGACCGTCAAGGTATCCAGGTTGTCCACTCGGTCAACCAGCAGTTGATAATGGGGGGCGACTTCCCGGTTTTCCATGAGAACGCTTTCAATCTGGGAGGGGAATACATTGACGCCCCTGATGATAAGCATATCGTCCGTACGGCCCGAGGGTTTGTTCATCCGCATGTGGGTCCTGCCGCAGGTGCAGGGTACGGGATTCAAAGAGGTGATGTCCTTGGTGCGGTAACGGATGACCGGGAAGGCTTCCTTGGTAATGGTCGTGAATACGATTTCACCGGGATCTCCGGGGGGAACGGGTTCCAGGGTATCCGGGTCCACGATCTCCACAATGAAATGATCCTCGGCAACATGAAGGCCTTTTTGCTCCTCAACGCATTCCACAGATACGCCGGGCCCCATGACTTCGGACAGACCGTAAATGTCCACGGCCTTGAGGTTGAGCTTGGCTTCCAGTTCCTGGCGCATTCTTTCCGTCCAGGGCTCTGCACCGAAAATACCGGATCTAAAAGACAGATCCTTGAAATCCACACCCATCTCCAGGGCCACTTCCGCCAGGTGGAGGATATAGGAGGGGGTCCCACACAGAATCGTGGGCTTGAAATCCTGCATAATGGTGATCTGGCGCTTGGTATTACCGCCGGAAACCGGAATAACGGATGCGCCTAAACGTTCCGCCCCATAGTGGGCCCCAAGGCCACCGGTGAAAAGACCATACCCCCAGGCATTGTGAATGATATCTCCCGCAGTGGCTCCGGCGGCAGCAAAGCTTCTGGCCATCAGATCGGCCCAGGTGTTGATATCCCGTTTGGTGTAGCCGACCACAGTGGGTTTGCCCGTGGTGCCCGAGGATGCGTGGATGCGGATCACCTGATCCATGGGAACCGCAAACATACGGTAAGGGTAGTTGTCCCGAAGGTCCTGTTTGGTGGTAAAGGGCAGACGTCTTAAGTCATCCAGGCTTTTTATATCAGATGGTTTGATACCGGCTTTGTCATAAGTTTCCTTATAGAATGGAACCGTGGCATAGATTCGTTCAATGGTTGTTTGAAGACGACGAAGCTGGATCGCCTCCAGGCCCTCCCTGGGCATGGTTTCATAGTCGATGTCGTATATGGGCATGTTTCATCTCCCTGGTTAGTGTTTGCTCAGGCGTTATATAAGCGTGCCTTTGAATTCCGGCTTTCTTTTTTCTAAAAATGCTGATGTGCCTTCTTTTCCATCCGGGCTTGCCACGGTTATGGCAAAAGCATCATTTTCAATCAGGCATCCGGTTTCAAGGTCACAGTCCAGTCCTGCCTGGATGACCTCTTTGGCTGCTCTTAAGGCGACGCATCCTTTAGCTGCAATGCGCCGGGCTGTTTTTTTGACCTCATCCATAAGAGATTCATGGGGGCACACCTGGTTGACCATACCATATTCCAGGGCTTTGTCAGCAGTAATATTGCTTCCGGTGAAAATCATCTCTTTGGCCCTGTTCTTTCCCACAACCCTGGAGAGGCGCTGGGTCCCGCCAAAACCGGGAATAAGACCCAGGTTCATTTCCGGTAGTCCAAAGACTGCTTTTTCCGAGGCGTAGATAAAATCACAGGCCAGTGCAACTTCACTGCCGCCGCCCAGGGCAAAACCGTTTACTGCAGCAATGGCCGGGAAGGGCAGGGCTTCAATTTTTGAAAATATTTTCTGGCCTTTGCGGGAGAAGTATTTTGCTGCCAACATATCCATTTGGGTCAGTTCTGAGATATCTGCACCTGCGACAAAGGCCTTGTCTCCGGTGCCCGTTAAAATGAGTACCCGGATTTCATTATTGGCCAGAACCTGGTCCAAAGCGACATCCAGTTCATCGAGCAGTGCGTTGTTCAGCGCATTCAGGGCTTTGGGGCGATTAAAAGAGATCATGGCAATTGCACTGTCCATCTCAAGAATAATGTTTTCAAATGACATAAATTTCACCTTTTATTTTATTTTCATATTTTGTCATGGGTTTCGCCTGGGTGTCGATGGGCCAGGTCAGCCTATGGCAGTTATTGGGTTTGCAGCCTTTTTTTTTGTATTTGTCGGGGAGTTTGTCCACTGGTGCCGGGGGGCGTTCTGTCCGCCTGGGTTATATGTGCTTGGGATTTGTGGCATTGATATATTTTTCTATCCCGTCGGCAATGGTGTTGCAGATGTCATTGCGGTAGGAACCGGTCGTCAGACGTTTGCATTCGGTTTTGTTGGAGAGAAAGGAGGCCTCAATGAGAATTGCAGGCATCCGTGCCCCAAGCAGTACATAGAACGGGGCCTGTTTGACCCCGAGATCACGGATTTGGCCGTATTTCTTTTTCATGCCTGTAACCATGGCTTTATGAACGTCATTGGCAAGACGTGTGGATTCTTCTATCTTGGCATGTTTCATCAGATCATTAAGGATATAGGCCAGATCCGATATGTTTTTTTTAGATGTGGCATTTTCCCTGGCAGCCACGGCAATGGCTTGTTCATCCGTGGCAAGGTTCAGAATATAGGTTTCAATGCCGGACAGTTTTTTGCTTTTTGCGGCATTGCAGTGCATGGAGATAAACAGGTCGGCCCGCTGGGTATTGGCAATGGCGGTTCGTTCCTCCAGGGTCAGTTTCCGGTCTGTGGTCCGGGTAAGCAAAACCTCACAGTTCAAGCGTTTGCGCAGTTTTCCTGCAAGGGTCGTTGCCAGTTTGAGTACAATATCCTTTTCCCATACCCCTTTAATATATCCAGGCGCGCCGGGATCCTTGCCGCCGTGGCCGGGATCAATGACGATTTTTCTGACACCTAAAGCCAGCTGACGGGCAATGTCCGACGATTTCAGATTGTCCGTGGTGACGCGGTCCTGCTTTTCACCGGAAGGCTTTGTTCCGGATGTGTTTTTACCGGCAACCTGGTCCATGAACACGGATTTGCCGTTCTTACCCCACAGGTCCATGACGATACGGAAAGGGTCTTTTAAAGAAAAAATTTTATAATTATCAAAATTTTTTATATCAACCACCACCCTGACGGTGTGGGGGGCAAATTGGCCGGCCCGGGCCTGTTTAAGCAGATCATCGTTGATGGGGGTGTGGTCCGGCACATTGCGGCCAAGCCTTGCCTGGTCAATGTCCACATACAATCTTTGGAAAGGGACATTCAGGGCCGGGTCTTTTTTCAAAAGCTTGTGGGTGTATTTTCGCTCTCTGTCCGCATTTACCACGACCCTGGTGTATTCCGGGCTGGACCAGAACCTTAAATCCGTAACGGTTGTATCCCCAACGGTTGTATCCCCAACGGGCGGCGACGGGTCAGTATCATCCGGTTTGGTGGTTGCAGGACCGCAATACGCCGGATCCTGTGTATTTTCTTCTATAATATCCGAGGGCTGCTGATATCCCCCTGTATCGGCAGCTTCGGCCTGGGCCAGTTTCTGCCTGTGGTATTCTGTAATGGCCTCATCATTGCGGGTCAACGCTTTTTGGGACTGTATTGTTTTTACGTCACTGCGGGTCAACGCTTTTTGGGACTTTATTATTTTTACGTCACTGTTATTTTGGCGGGGCCTTGAGGCGTTTGCTGCGGCCAGGGTTTTGGCACGGGCACTGTAGGCGCTTTGGGGATAAAATCGGTTGATGCGGGCGATAAGATCATCGGCCCGCCGGTTCCAGTTGGCATTGCCGGATCTTTTGGCAAGCTGGAAATAGAGCTCTGCGGCTTTGTACAATCCGGCCGGTGCCCAGGAATTCCCGGGAAAAATCCTGTGAATGGATTTGTATTTTTCAATACAGGTCAGCCAGGCAGATACCTTGTTTATATCCACTGCAGAGCGTTTCAATTTTTTAAGACAGGTATCTGCTGCCAAATACTTCGTTTTGGCCGTATC
>JAQYWJ010000024.1 GCA_030145005.1 Desulfobacter sp.
AAAAAATTGAGCATGCATGTATACTTTATCAAAATTCAGAAAAAAGTGCAGCTGAAAACCTTGCATTTAGGGTTTGTCCCCGGTTTGGTATGGTCTCCTAAATCGGGCATCGCACTAACCCCGAATCGTTTATATTTGCTGAAAATGCATGGTACGATTCCATTGCAGCAAGAAGACTCAATTTACCTGCAATAGAAGTTAATCCCGTTTACCAGGTGAATCCACTGGTAGCAATTAAAAAGGGAAAGGTTTATTTTCTGTCAAAAAATCAGCGCTTGATCGGTAAAGGCCCGGCTTATTACAGGAGAAGGAAATAAACATGAATCCATAGGGAGAAATTTTTGAAATTCAAATTTAATTCAGCCTCATGGAAGGAAATTTAAATTGAATATTTTAATGAAATATACTTTAGCTGTTTCGGCAATCATTGTAACAGCCTTTACAGGGTTTGGCTATGCCGGCAGCGCGCAGACTCAGGCAGCAGTCGAAAAATTGAAGGATGACATGGTATCGCCCTCCCCTGCTTTGACAGCTTCAGAAAAGGATTCATTTTTCAAACCCCTTGGGCATAGAAGAAAACAACGAAAGGGCAATGCTTATGCGATCACCATGGCAGAGGAGGCATTGCCCGTAAATCAACTGCCCAGGATGGTGAAAGGGCACCCCAGACTGCTTGTAAGGCCAACGGAATGGAAAAACGGATTGTCTCTTGGACAGATCCGGGCTCGTGCTGCACAGGAACCCTGGGCAAGGCAGGTTGCAAGGGATATGAAAAAACCGCCGGACCATCCATCTTCATCTTCTGTGATTACCCATCGCGCCCTGCTTTATCTGATTACCGGTGATGAAACCCTGGTGCCCCATATTGTTGAACGGATCATGGCTGCCAAGCCTGCGTATAATGTCGGGGGTGGATTGGTTCAAACCGCTTTGTGGTTTGACTGGATTTACAACAGCCCCAGTGTTACAGATGATCAGCGTCGTCAGATGGCTGATAAAATCGCAGCGGTGGCGTTAGAATGTGCGCGGATTTATGAATCCGGTCATGCTTTTGACATCTGGACGCATCGCGGGTCGCCTGGTTGGGCATCGGACGTACTCGCTGCCGGGCTTGTACTGGATGATCACCCGGACGCCGTCAAACTCAGGCGCTGGGGGATGGGATACTTTAAAAAAAATTATTTTCGGGCCTGGCAGCATAATGGCGGTTCATGGATGCACGGCGGCAGTTCCTATAATATTGGTCTGATCATGCCGCAGATCATCTCCTTTTGGGCAAGTGCCGTGGAAGGCGAGGACATCTACGAGGTTATTAAAAGGGATTATGGTAATTGGCTGGAAGGACATCTTCACTACATGATGGCCGAGGTATTTCCTGATAAGACCCGCAGTGATGCCGTGGCCTGGGATTATAATCCAAAAGGATTGAGGATCAAAGGCAAAATTTTCTATTGGACTATTGCCCGGGCCTGCGGCATTCCTGAATTTTACGCTTTCCAGCGATGGCTTGGTGAAGACCCCAAAAGCGGACACTATGGAAGGCTGCTTAAGATCCTGTTTTACGATGAAGCCATTGATTCCAAAACGCCGGAAACAATATTGGATAAACCCTTTGTCAAGCTCTGGGGGCGGCAAGGGCCGGGTTACCTTCAAATGCGCAATAAGGGGTGGGCCAGGGACGGTACCGTGATCGAGTTCAAAAGCGGTGATTGGGTGTGGACACACAGCCAGGCCAATCATGTAAATTCATTCTGGATATTCAGTAAAGGACGTCTGGCAGTACAGGGAGGCAGCTATGGTCTGGATAACTGCTGGCATGGCGGCAGCGGCAGCCATTATTTTACCCAGTCCATCAGCAGCAATACCATGCTGATTTTTCAACCAGGAGAATTTACCCATGCCGGCGGGTCAAGAGCCGGAGACTTAATTGCGCCTGGAATTATCCCTAACCCTGGTGGTCAGCGGATGAGATGGGCCTGCGGTCAGACCTGTTTCACTTTTGATGAATATTTGAGGAGAAAGTTTGAAGAAAGCAATATCCAGGCGGGGTTGTTCGAAACCGGCGACATAAAAGCCTTTGAATATGCCCGGGATAACAGCTACACATATGTGTCCGGTGATGCCACCATGGCATACAACAATCCACGATTCAGCTATTGGTATAAGGAGAAAAAGTCTAAACGGGCCTGGAAAAATAAACCCAAGATTGATCTGTTTACCCGTTCCATGGTGTATCTGATGGAAACCAATAATTTGATAGTTTTTGATCGAGTGCAATCTTTGGATGCTTCCTGGCGAAAGGCATGGGTGTGTCATTTCCAGGGCAAA
Source organism: Desulfobacter sp. (assembly GCA_030145005.1). Taxonomy (GTDB): domain Bacteria; phylum Desulfobacterota; class Desulfobacteria; order Desulfobacterales; family Desulfobacteraceae; genus Desulfobacter. The sequence continues at coordinate 2,329 of JAQYWJ010000024.1, forward strand.
CCCGAGGTGGTGGATGGAAAACTTATCGCTGCGGAAGTGCCTGGTCACATTGAGGATTTCAATGGCAGCACCCTTCAGATGACCTGGGGCGATGGCGTGCTTAAACCGCCGGATTCAGATGATCCGGGAAGGCTGTTTATCCGGACACTGCTTCCGGAAGCACATATTATCCGTAGAATCGGCGGTGACGGGTATGAGGCCTGGTGGAACGGCAAAAATCGCACCGGAGACTCAAAAAAGGCCAAAGCCCTTATCGGTAAGCTTGATGCAGGCCGATGGCGGGTCGAAGTGTCGCCGGCAATTCCCAGGAAATTTGATACCTTTTTACATGTGCTTCATATTACCGATACAAAAACCAACAAGACGCCGCTTATGGAAAAGGTTGAATCCAAGAACCGTGAAATGTTCGGTGTTTCAGTGGGCGGAAAGTTGGTCATGTTCGGACGTAAGGGGCAGGTTGATGGTGAAATATCCTACCGTGCTCCAAAAGGTAAAATTGAACATTTGATTGTGGATTTAAAATGCGGCGGCAGGTATTCAGTGACAGGTACAACTGAAAAAGAAAATCAAATGACTGCCAGCGGGGAAGGGACATTGAGGTTTACTACCGATGGTGTGGTCTCCGTCAGAGTTACTCCTGTAAGGTGATATTCATCCATTTTTTTAAAGGAAATAGAATCAAGCCGATGATGAAAAAAATCTTAAAAAATTATTTGATGACCAAATTATTGTTCATTCGTTGTTTGACGGTTTTTTATTTTGCACTGCTGATGTTTATAATTTTGATTTTTCCTTTGGTTTCAGTTGCAAAAGATAAGATAGAAACTGATCCTTTTTATCGAAAACTGCAAAAGGTTTGGTCTAATGTTCGAATGGCGAAGGATGTCAACTATTGGTCGGCCCCGGAACGGACACCTGGACGGGTTTTATGTCAAATACCGGCAGCCGGTGATGTCTGGGTGAGTAACGATCAATGGCCGGATGGTTCGGATGCCCGGCGTTTCGGCTTGGATGCAGTGCGCCTTTCAGGAGCCGGGACTGATCATGAAAAGGCCCTGGCTGTCTACCGGTGGGTTCGACGCTGGATGATTTACAACAACAAACAAGGGTGCTCAACCGAACAATTGAATCCTGATGTCACGGGACGTCCCTGGGTCAACCAGGCTGACAAGCTGTTAAATGTCTATGGCGTTCACTGGTGCGGCGGACAGGCCCGGGTGGTCGAACAGGTTTGGCGGGCATTGGGTTATCGCGCTGAAAAGCTCATTCGAGGCGGCCATACCATCGTTGGCCTGCATTATCGGGATTACGACGGTATTGAACGCTGGCATGGTCTGGATGTTTCCCATAGTGCAGTGGCATGGCACGATTCCTATCAGCGGCTGCTGAGCCCGGATGAACTGTCCAGCCAATGGTATGCATTCTATTACCAGTATGGCCTGCCGGGCAACGGACATATTTATTTCAATGATCATCGCATGGAGCTGTTTTTCCGGCGCGGTGAAACCTTGAAACGGTTGTGGGGGAATGTCGGAAAACCTTACCAGGATAACGCTGCTAGGGGCAAAGGGATGGCCCAAAAGGTTCCGGATTTTGAACGGGGACCTTATCTCCCCTTTACTTACGGCAATGGAATATGGCGGTATGAACCCGATCTCTCCCAACCTGGATGGGAAAAGGGCCTTGCCGGGCCGTTGGTTAATATGGACAGCAAAAAACTGCAACCTGTCAAGGCAGATAAGCCGGCAGCAGCCATGTGGAATTTTCGAACGCCCTATATCATTTCTGACGCAAAGGTCAGGCTCAGGGTCTTTCGCAAAACCGTCCAGGATAAAATTCGTATATACCTGTCTATAAATAACGGAAAAACCTGGAAAATCGCATGGGAGTGTCCGGACAGTGTTCTGGGAGAAAAAGAGATTGCTGTTCCCATGTGTGACAGATTCCAGGTTTCTGAAAAAGGGCCAAAACCTCCTGTTGATTTTAATTCCCCCTTTGGGCGATACGCCTATCGTTTGAAATTGGAGCTTATTTCAAACGGGAGACCAGGGGGCTGCCGGGTAGATGAAATTGGTTTTGAGAATATTGTTCAGCTCAACCTTTATTCGCTCCCCCAGCTCCATCCGGGAAAGAATAACATCACGGTCCGTGGACGGATTGAACCTGGTGAAGCTCTTTTGGTAACCTATACTTGGGACGACCCAAAAGGAGAAGACCGTCGTAATGTCACCCTCGTGGAAAAAACACCGTATACTTACGAGATCATTGCAGGCGGAATTAAATGGGAAGACTGCGTCTGCAAGTCTATCACCATCGAAGCTGTGGCATCAACCGGGCAGGGGAATTGTACGGTCGTTAAAGAGAAGTTTTCCAGGTATAAAGATTTTCAAACCCTTTCTCCAGTAGAACAGACCATGGGGCGATGGAACGGGCAGCCTCTCCAGAAGGATTTGCCCAAACTCAAAGATGTGCTGACAGCAGTTCAAGATCCCAAGCGATTCAAACGTATGATGCGGGGAGCGGTCATTCTGGCAGATCCTCGAACCTTTGATGCATTCAAGAAATTATCCTACAATGAAGCCGCTCCAAATAACAAACTTTTGGCTTTTGTGGGCATGTACCGGTCCGACCCGGAAAAAGCGCGGCCGGTGTTACTGGATATCCTCAATGACCGAAATGGCAGCAGGGTGGTCTGGAGCAAAGGTAAGGATAAGAAGGATAAAGGTTGGGGGCGCGAGCTTTCATGGTGTGTTGGTGGAACAGTCATTGGATATATCGCTGCTGAAGCGCAGTGGAAAGAATTTTTACCGGGCCTGCTGGATGTCCTTGCCAGCAAGGAATGTGCTCCAGGCTGGGGTCCCCGGTATGGAATTGTGAGGGTGATCGGCCTGCTGGGTGACGGCAGCAAAGAGGCGGCCGATGCCATTCGCGGGGTTCTTGAACATAGGTATCGAAAGGAACATGGAGACACACTGATTGTTGCAGCCCTGGCTGCCGGCCGAATTGGTGATAGAACAGCCATTCCTGCTTTGCGGATACATCTTGAAAGGGATTACTGGCCCCTTAAACATAATGCTGCCCTGTCTTTAAGCCGGTTGGGGGATACATCTATCATTCCACGGATGAAAGAGTGGTTGGCCGTCCCTTTTGATGAAAATTTCAGGGGCTACGCAGCTGAAGCATTGGGAAACCTTGGAGATAGAGATTCAATCAATTCTTTGAAACGTGCTTTGGCCATAGAACCCTTTCCCTGGGTACGTAACAAAATTCAAGAAGCGCTTAAGAAACTGGGTTATTCCAAAGCCCGGGATTTGAAACAGAACCCGTCTATCTGCTACGGTTAAATTCTTATCAAAAAAGAGCATCATTCATTTATTTTGTGTAGCCCTGGATCCTGCTTTGATTTCCCTCTCTGCCACCTTGGTGCCGTCAGTCAACGCCGATGAAGGATAGAGTATAACCCGGTCACCCAGCTCTAAACCGCTGGAGACCTGTGCCTCGATACCATTATTTTGTCCGATCTCTACCCGCCGAAGAGTTGCTTTCCCGTCTGTGACCTGAAAAACTGCCCAGTCTCGGCCAGCCCGAAAAAGTGCACTGGAAGGGACAACCAGGGCGTCCGCCTTCTCCCAGACGACGATTTTTGCTTCAACACGAAAGCCATGGCCGAGTTTTTTCCATGTTTGCTGCGGGTCAGTGAACCGGATAATGGTATTGACCCGTTGTTCCTCCACGCCCAGGGCGGAAACCTTGGTGAAGCCCCAGGGCTCAATACGTTGGACAATACCTTCCAGGTTGCCTGGACCGCCCCAGCCTAAAAAAATAACCCGATTACCGGGGGAAACCTGCACGGCATCGGAAGACAACAGTTCAACCACCACCTCAAGATCACTTTCTACGTTGCCAATTTCCACGACAGGGGTGCCTGCGGCCAAGGTCGATGCACTTTCCTGCAGAAGACGAAGCACCTGGCCATTTACCGGCGCATAAAGAGAAAAAACTTTTTCTGTCCTATCGCCTGGATGGTCCGCTACGCGATTATCGTTTTGACTAATCAAACGGGCACGAGCATTGTCAATTTCTGCTTCCCGCATGGTAATAGTCGCTTGAGCCGCCAGGAGAGCCGCCTCTGCGACATGCGCTTGCCGTAAGGCAAGATCAAGTTCTGACTGGCTCATTACATTGGATTTCTGAAGGTGGCGTGTGCGGCGCAGTTCAACTTCCGCCAGTTTTTTATCCGCGACGGCTTTATTGAGATCGGCCTGGGCAGTCCTCAATACAGCTTCGGCTGTGGCTATTGCCGCCCTGATTTCCGCCACGGTTCTGACATCAAGCGGCGGAGCTATTTCCGGCAACATTTCAGCGACCACACTCTCTTTTCCGATGACTTGATCCCCAGGCTCAACATGTACTCGCAAAAGGCGGCCGGCAACAGGAGTTGAGACAATATAAGCGTCATGCACGCGGGTCTTCCCTTCTTCGTCAATGGTGATGACCAGATGATTGCGTACCACTTCACCCATATCCACCATCAATGGCCGCGGCCAGAAAGCGAAAGTCAGCAGGGCCACGATCAAGACAAGGATGCTGATCGTTAAATAATTTCTGGACTTCTTCTTGGCCATGTCCGCTACTCCCTCGTTTTAAGAGCGGAAACGAGATCCGCCCTGTCCATATCGTGTTTAACAAGCCAACCGGAGATTATCGTTGCGGCAATGACGGCAAGTGCCGCAGCCCCATAACTTTCCGGCGAAAAAATGGCGGGTATCTGGTAGAGATCTGAGCTGAACCCGGCGGCAATGGCAAAAGACAGATAATAGCCGATAAGCGATCCGACGGGCAGAGCTACAATGGTGATGACGACCAGTTCCCCAAGAAGGACAAAGGCCACCTCCCCTTTGGTAAAGCCAATTACCCGCAGGCTTGCCAGATCCCGGGCGCGTTCGGCATAGGCAATCCGTGCGGCATTATAAATGATGCCGAAGGTGATCACCCCGGCTATTGCGGCCATGACAAAGCGCATCATGCCCGCACCCGTATCCATTTGCTTCTGCAAGGCGGCTCGTGCGTTATTTTTCACGCTTACTCCGGCAACCGTTGGCATGTCTTTCAGGGTCCGGTAAATCTTACCCTCCATCATGCTGTCGATGCGCAGGTAGGCTCCGGAAATTCGGTTTGGCTCATGCAGTGCACGGTTCAGCACCTCCATCTCTATAAAGGCGGGTGAACCCAGGAGAGTCTCGGCGACACCGGCAACAGGAATGGAGATTATCGGCCGCCGGCCCTCGCGTACCTCAACCGTCAGCAGCTCTCCAGGATAAATAGCCAGAATATCAGCCAGGGCCTGCGCTAAAATGATGCCGCCTTTGCGCAGGTGGATAGTAGCCAGTTCACTGTCCACGGCCCGGTTCAGGCGTGGCAAGGGGACCAAACCATTGACTGCGCCGCGATGACTCTGTAGACCGTGCCGGAATATTACCGGGACGATACGTATCGGTTCCACTTCAATGACACCCGGAATGCGCTGCAGTTCGAAGACGGCCTTGTTCGACACTGCTTCATTGAAGGTAACAGTCACATCGCTGCGATCAATCACGGTAAAGGTTTGCTCGACCGTCTGGTCAAAGCCCGCCATAATGCCGATCATCGCCACCGATAAGGCCATGCCCGCCGCTATGCCGATCATCGCACCAATCATTCTTCCCGGCTGACGGGTCAAACGGCGCAACACCATCCTGCTGGGTTGGTCGAGGACGAAATTCAGTGCCTGGCCGAAACGACCGGTACGACTATAGTCCGGGGGCGCAGGCGGTCGCATGGCCGATGCCGGGGTGAGGGCGAAGACCCGGCGTAGTACAAGGAGCCCACCGGCCGACGCGGCCCCCACGCTCACCAGAAAACCGGTCACGAAAGAGGCGGGATCAAGCTGGAATATCAAAAAAGGAAACTTGTAATACTCCAGATACAGATGAATCATCGCCCGACCGGCAGCGATGCCAAAGAGACAGCCGGCAGCGGCACCTCCGGCGGCGATGGCAATTATCAACTTGAAATAGTGCGAACCAACCTCAAAATCAGTATAACCAAAAGCCTTGATGAGGCCTATCTGTTCCCGTTCGGACTCCACCAGGCGGGAAATAACGATGTAGAGCAGGAAGGCTGCGACAGCCAGGAAGATCGGCGGGACACTGGTGCTGCTTGCCCGCAGGCCGTCGATTTCTTCACTGACGAAACGGTTGGAGGTCTGATCCTCCCTGCCGTAGGCTCCCAGCCCGCCGTAGGATTCGAGAATCCGATCGGCGGCATCGAGTACTGCGGGAAGACGGGCGTCAAGTCCGACAGACAGGAGTGCTTCGTTAAAGGCCCCTTCCATATCATAGGCGGCGGCAAGCGCTGTACGGCTCATCCAGATGACGCCAAACCCGGCATCGTCGGTTATCAGCTCGCCAGGTGCGGTGGTGTAGAGAAATTCCGGTGCCTGGGCGAGGCCGACAATACGCAGGCTGCGCCTTTTGCCGTTCATGGTGACGGACAGGCTGTCGCCGGGACGCAGCCCGTTTGCCGCAGCAAAACTCTTCAAGAGCAGAATTTCGTTGGCGTTACCGCTCTCCAGCCTGCGCCCATCGGTCAGGTAGATATCGTTTAAGCGCGGGGTACCGAAATCCGGCAGTGAAACCGCCTGGGCCTGCAACGGCAGATCGCGGCCGGGCAGGTCAATCAGGGCACTCCCGACAACCCGTCCTTCGGCAGAAGAGACACCTGGGATTGCGGCAAGATCGGTAATCCGGTGTTCAGGAGCGCGATTAACCGGAACGAAGACATCGGCAAGGCGATATCGTTCATAATAGGTGCGCCGCGTTTCGTCCAGTGACGTAACGAGTCCGGTCATCATGACCAGCATCAGCACGCCAACGGCGATGACGGCACCAATGGCCACCGCCTGGCCCTTAATGCGCCAGAGGTCGCGCAGCAGCTTGCGGTTGAGTGAATTCATCGACCGGTCACCATTTGATATCTTCGGGGTCCAGTTTGGTCTTGTTGACGACAATCTCACGGATGGCGCCATCGGCAAAATGGATCACCCGATCCGCCATATCAGCAGTGGCCGCGGCATGTGTGACGATAAGCACCGTTGCGCCGAGGTTTTCGTTTATGTCTTTTAATACCTGCAGCACAGTTCGTCCGGTGATGCTGTCAAGCGCCCCGGTGGGTTCATCGCAGAACAGCACCGTTGGTTGCTTGGCCACCGCCCGGGCAATGGCGACCCGCTGCTGTTCGCCACCGGAAAGCTGGGAGGGAAAATGGTCGGCCCGATCACGTAGCCCTACCAGCCCAAGTGCTTCTTCCGGATCCATGGGATCGCTTGCTATTTCAGTCACCAGTTCAACATTTTCATGGGCGGTAAGGCTGGGCATCAGGTTATAAAATTGAAAGACGAAGCCGACATGGTCACGCCGGTACCTGGTCAGCTGCTCGTCAGTCATATCACTGAGTTCCTGGTCCTGAAAAAAAACAGTCCCCTCTGATGCCCGGTCCAGACCACCGATGATGTTGAGCAGGGTTGATTTGCCGCTGCCGGAGGGGCCGAGCAGCACAACCATTTCACCACTTGGAATCTCCAGGTCGACCCCGCGCAGGGCATGCACGGCCGCCGCCCCCTCACCGTAGGTTTTGGTGAGGGCTTTGGTGGTGAATGCCGGTGAAGATTTTTTTAGTGGTTGGTCCTGCACAATAATTTCCTTCGTCGAGACGTCCATTTTCATCAAAGAATTTGTAATTTTTAATAAATTTTAAAAATGATGCTTTTTGTTTTTGTGTCTCATCCATAATATTCTACTCGCTATTATTTTTTGATTCAAATGAGCCTTGATTTTTTTAAATTCGAATTTTTCTTCAAATTGTTAATTTGAAGAACGCTAAAATCCACTTATTTGAAGATTATCCTGACCGTTCGATTAATGCAAAACCATTTTTTTTTAAGGCTCATGTTGCGTTCTGGGGTCTTTTTATGGACTAATCAGCTTAACAACTTGAAATGGTTGATAAATTAGAAATTACAAGTTCAAAATTTTAATATAATTGTAATCGAACTCTAATAAAAACCTAACAGATAAAATGTAAAACTTATCCACAATTAGAGTCATTCATAACCGAATGTAATCAATGATATATTTAACATTGAGGAAAAATTATGAAAAGATTAAATAAAGAGCTATTCATCACATCACTTTGTTTGCTCATCTTTACCACAACTGTATTCGCAGGGGAACTGGTTATTAAAGGTTCTACAACCGTTCTGCCCATCGCCCAGAAAGCAGCAGAAGCCTATATGGCTGAAAACCCTGATGTAAAAATTTCGCTTTCCGGCGGCGGTTCTGGAAATGGGATAAAGGCGATTATCGATGGGACAGCCCATATAGGCAACGCATCAAGATTTATCAAGCAAAAGGAAGTCAATCTTGCGAATACCAAAGGTGTCTATCCGGTCCCCTTCAGGGTTGCATTGGACGCCATTGTGCCGGTTGTAAATCCTAAAAACACTGTGGCAGATCTTTCCATGACACAGCTCAAAGAAATTTATCTTGGCAGGATTAAGGACTGGAAAGAAGTCGGAGGGACACCTGGAGAGATTGTTGTCATTTCACGGGACAGCTCCTCAGGAACTTTTGGTGTATGGAAGGATCTTGTGATGACAAAAGAGCGGGTGATTCCAAGTGCCCTCACAGTGCCCTCCAACGGCGGTATTGTACAGGCAGTTGCCAAAACTCCCGGTGCCATTGGTTATGTAGGATTAGGATATCTGACACCTGAAATCAAAACGGTCAAGGTTGACGGCGTTTCAGGAACAGAAGAGAACACATTAAACGGGTCTTTTCCCATTGCCAGAGGACTTTTCATGTTTACCAAGGGTTGGCCTAAAGGTGATACAATGAGTTTTATCTCCTTTATTCTATCAAAAAAGGGACAGGCATTGGTCCAGGAAGCCGGCTCCATACCCCTGTTTTAATTATAGCGGAGAAACGCGTTGAAAAGACAGCATATCGATAAGACCGTGCAATCAGGATTTTTACTGGTTGCACTTTTTTCTATCACCGTCCTGCTTTTGATCATGGTCTTCCTCTTTATTGAAGGGTTGCCGATTCTGGATCATATCAGTGTTAAAGAGTTTATTTTTGGCAAATACTGGTATCCGACAGATGATCCGGCAGATTTTGGAATTTTTGCTTTGATATTGGGATCGGTCTGCGTCACATTGCTTTCCGGTTTAATGGCGATACCGCTGGGGATTATGACAGCGGTCTATCTGGCTGAAATTGCCTCTCCAAGAGTGGCTGAAATAGTGAAGCCCATTGTGGAGCTTATGGCTTCCATGCCGTCTGTTGTAATCGGTTTTTTTGGTATGGCCGTCGTCGCACCTTTTATCCAGGAACTGTTCGACATCCCGGTAGGTTTGAATATGTTCAATGCTTCTCTGATGCTGGCTTTCATGGCAATTCCAACCATTTGCAGTATTTCAGAGGATGCTGTTTTCAGCGTTCCCACTGCCTTGAAAGAAGCCTCCTTTGCATTGGGGGCGACACATTTTGAGACAATTGTTAAGGTGGTTATACCCGCTTCGCTTTCCGGTATTTGCACTGCTGTTATTCTTGGCCTTTCAAGGGCGATTGGAGAAACCATGGTGGTTTTGATGGCTGCCGGTGGTGCTGCCATGATTCCGGGCTCCATTTTTGACCCGGTTCGGCCGCTGCCTGCAAGTATTGCAGCTGAAATGGCAGAGGCCCCTTTTAGAAGTGAACATTATCATGCCTTGTTTGCCATTGGCATTGTATTGTTTGTTTTTACGTTTATTTTTAATCTGATCGCTGATTATATTTCTCATAAATTCAGGCAGGTGGGAGAGGCTTCTTTATAATGATTAAAAGGCGATTACAGATACAAACCATAGCGTTTGGTTTTTTAAAGGCTGCAGGTCTGCTGAATGGTGTGGCCCTTATGATTATTGTCTATTTTATGCTCTCCAGGGGGTGGTCCGCCATATCCTGGGAATTTTTAACACAACCGCCCAAGGATTCCATGACAGCAGGGGGGATTCTGCCCTGCATTATGGGGACAATATCTTTATGCTTGATGACCATTCTGGTTTCACTGCCCATTGGTGTGGCATCTGCCATCTATCTGAATGAATATGCAAGTCAGGGGCGGATTGTCAGAATTATCAGGCTGGGCATCAACAATCTTGCCGGCGTTCCCTCCATTGTGTTCGGTCTGTTCGGTCTTGCTTTTTTTTGTATCGTGTTAAAGATGGGAGTCTCTATTGCCGCAGGCGGACTGACACTGGGAATTATGACGCTACCGGTGATAATCGGGGCTTCAGAAGAGGCATTAAAAGCGGTTCCAGATACCTATCGTGAAGCCTCCCTTGCCATGGGAGCAACCAAATGGCAGACCATCAGAAAGGTCGTTCTTCCGGCAGCATTTCCAGGAATCATAACAGGATCGATATTGGGATTGAGCAGGGCTGCAGGTGAAACCGCACCGATTATGTACACCGGTGCTGTTTTTTTTACACCTGAGCTGCCCGGGTCAATTCTGGATGAAGTAATGGCGCTGCCGTATCATATATATGTACTGGCCACAGCAGGAACGAATATAGAAACCACTCGCCACCTGCAGTACGGAACTGCTCTTGTCTTGATTGTTCTTGTTTTTGGAATGAATCTGGCCGCCATCATTCTGCGGTCAAAAATGAGAAAAAAATTAAGGATATAACTTAAATGGATAGCAACATTAAAATGCATACACAGGCACTGGATTTTTTTTATGGAGCTTTCCAGGCACTGTATAATATTTCAATTGATTTCATTGAGAATCAGGTGACCGCTCTAATCGGCCCATCCGGGTGTGGTAAAAGTACTTATCTTCGATGCCTGAACCGGATGAATGATCTGATTCCCGGAATCCTGGTCAAGGGCCAGACCATGCTGGACAGCCAGGATATTTACAATCCATCTGTAGATGTGGTTAGCCTGAGAAGAAGGGTGGGGATGGTTTTTCAAAAGCCAAATCCCTTTCCGAAGACGATCTTTGAGAATATTGCCTATGGGTTGAGAGTAAACGGTATTAAGGACAAAGCAAAGATTACCCAGATTGTTGAAAAAAGTTTGAAGCAGGCGGCAATCTGGGATGAGGTCAAAGATAGACTCAATGAATCTGCACTGGGACTTTCAGGGGGACAGCAGCAACGGTTGTGTATTGCAAGGGCTCTTGCTGTGGATCCTGAGGTCTTGTTAATGGATGAACCGGCTTCAGCACTGGATCCCATTGCGACTCAGAAAATAGAGGAATTGATCAGTACCCTTTCATCAAAACTGACCATCATCATTGTGACCCATAATATGCAGCAGGCGGCCAGAGTGTCTGACAGAACAGCATTCTTCTACATGGGAAAGCTGATTGAGGTTAATGATACAGATATCTTGTTTACAAAACCTGAATTAAAACAAACTGAAGATTATATTACTGGAAGATTTGGTTAAGGAGAATAATAAAATGGTCGGTCATTTGCAAAAAGCAATTGAGAAAATTAAAAAAGAGATCCTCACCCTGGGTGCAATGGTGGAGGATCGGTTCAAGAAGGCAGTTTATGCCATAAAAACAGAAGATTTGGAACTGGCCCAGCAAATTATTGATACTGATTTTGAAGTTGATGACCGTGAAATTGAAGTAGAGGAAGAATGTCTTAAAATTTTGGCACTGTACCAGCCTGTGGCAGCGGATTTAAGATTTCTTGTAGCGGTTATAAAAATCAATAATGACCTTGAAAGAATCGCAGATTATGCTTCAAATATTGCCCGGCGGTTGAAAACATCGTCTGATGATCCCAATAAGTTCAAGTATGACTATACCACCATGGGGGATAAGGCCGCCAAGATGCTCAGGATGAGCCTTGATGCATTGGTCAGAATGGATGTGGATATGGCCTATGACGTCAGGGATATGGATGAGCAGATAAACCTCATGAGAAATGAAGCCTATGATTCAATGAAAAAAGATATACAGGAACATCCTGAAATGGCGTCAGAAATCATTAATATGTATTTGATTTCAAGGCATATCGAAAGAATTGGTGATCATACGACCAATGTTGCCGAAGAAGTCATCTATCTGATTGAAGGGGAAATTATCCGGCACACTTAAATCTCTCTCAAACAGAGAAAAAATTGACAAATAACCACAAGGTTATAAGATAAAAAAAGCAGAGTGACAATCTTATAAAAAACAGGATGAAAAAATGTCTAAAGAGACAATTTTAATCGTTGATGATGAAGAAGATATCATCGAGTTGATAAAATATAACCTGAAAAATGAAGGATACTCTATATTAACAGCCCTTTCAGGTGAACAGGCCATGAAAATGGCCAAGCAGTTTTCACCGGATCTGATCGTTCTCGACTTGATGCTGCCCGGGATTGACGGTCTTGAAGTGACCAAGTACCTGAGAAATGATGAGCAGACCCAGGACATTCCCATTGTTATGCTGACAGCAAAAGGTGAGGAAACTGATATCGTAACAGGACTTGAACTGGGGGCAAACGACTACATTTCAAAACCGTTCAGCCCGAAAGTGCTGGTTGCCAGAATAAGGGCAATCCTCCGCCGCCGAAGAAAAGAGTCAACTAAAACTAATGACAGAATAAAACAGGAAGGGGATTTGATTATCGACCGCGCAAAACACCAGGTTACCATCCAGGGGGAGGTATTGGATTTGACACTGTCAGAGTTTGAACTGCTCTCATTTCTTGCAGAGAAAAAGGGTTGGGTTTTTACAAGAAATCAGATCGTAGATGCCATTCATGGTGAAAACCATGCAGTGACTGAAAGAAGTGTTGATGTTATCGTAGTTGGGTTAAGAAAGAAACTGAAAAATTACGCATCCACCATTGAAACCGTACGTGGTGTTGGATACCGGTTTAAAGAATAAAAATAAGAATGAAAAAAAAGAAGCTGATCTGGCATATTTTCCCTTCGTTTCTGGTTATAACAGTTCTTTCATTGTCAGCCGTTGCCTCCTATTCAACGAGCTATTTCAAAAAGTTTTTTCTTAAAAATTCTGAAAAAGAACTGACTATACGGGCTAAGTTTCTTCAGAAAAAATTTGCTGATATTTTAAAGGAAGGAGCAGATCCGTATCGCCAGATTGATTTGCATTGCAAGGATATTGGCAAAATGACCGGTACAAGAGTCACCGTTATTTTACCCTCCGGTGTGGTTATAGGCGATTCTTTCGGGGATATAAAAATCATGGGAAACCACATGAAGCGCCCCGAAATAAAAGAAGCCTTGAAATCAAAAAAAGGCGTTTCTATGAGGTTCAGCGCTACACTGGATAAAAATATGATGTACATAGCACTACCCGTTCTAAATGAAAGTAGTGTTATGGCTGTTATTAGAGCCTCTTTATCTATTTCAACGATTGACAATGAGATCAAATCAGTCAGGAACAATATTCTGCTTGCATTACTACTGGTGGTGTTTGCAGCTGCAGTTACCAGTTTGTATGTATCGAGAAGGATCAGCCGTCCGGTAGAACAGATGAAAACGTGTGCAGCTGAATTTGCCAAGGGAAATTTCACTGCAAGGCTCCCAGTTCCAGAATCAGAAGAACTATCAGAACTGGCTGTTACCATGAATCAGATGGCTCAGAATCTATATGAGAAAATCAAGGATTTCAAAAACCGGAGCATAGAGCTTGAAGCGGTTCATTCAAGTATGCAGGAAGGTGTGATTGCCATAGACAAGAATGAAAGAATCATCACCATCAATGATGCTGCAGCGAAAATTTTCGGGTTCTCAGCATCAAAATTAAAAAATCGATACATTCTTGAAATCGCCAGAAATATTGAATTCCAGGAATTTATCCAAAAGGCTTTGTCAACCCATGAGCCGGTCAAAGAGGATATTCAGATCGCCGGGGATGAAGATTTGCTTTTACATATTCATTCAACTGCACTGTATGAATGTGGAAACAAACGCATGGGAACGCTGATCATCTTTCACGATATTACAAGGATCAGGCGGCTTGAAAGAATGCACAAGGATTTCGCCGCAAATGTCTCCCATGAGCTAAAAACACCGCTCACAACGATAAAAGGTTTTATTGAAACCCTTCAACAGATGATCGCTAATAATGAGGTTAAAGAAAGTGAGGGTTTTTTAAACATCATAGAAAAAAATGTAAACCGAATGATTGATCTTATTAATGATCTATTAGTATTATCAAGACTTGAACGCCTGCAACGAACCAATATCCACCTTCAAGATCAAAATATTGCGGCCTTGATCCAGGGTGCTGTCAATACCTGTCACAGCAAGATCCAGGAAAAAAAAATGTCAGTCAAGATCGATTGCCCTGAAGATATCATTGCCATGGTTGACCCGATTTTAATGGAACAGGCCATCATTAATCTTGTGGATAATGCAGTAAAATACAGTCTTGAAGGCAACCCCATAGAGATATCGGCTTTGAAAAATGACACGGTTGTTCAGATACAGATTAAAGATAGCGGCATCGGAATTCAACCGGAACATCAATCCAAGATTTTTAATCGGTTTTACAGGGTGGATAAAGCCAGAAGCCGCAATATGGGTGGTACAGGTTTAGGGCTTGCCATCGTTAAACATATTGTTCAGTATCACAACGGAAAAATTGATGTTGAGAGCACGAAGGGTCGTGGAAGCTGTTTTAATATCAGTTTGCCTCATTCTGTCAACTTAGGCTCGGGATCAAATTAAAACCGTCCAAATATGACTTAGGAGTTTAGCAACGCGGAAGACGGCTTAAAAGGCAAGTCAATTACATTGGCGTGCTTTGATGGCGACTTAAAATCCGGCGCATCTGCGGGCTATTTAATTCTGATCGTCTGATAAGCTCCATTTATCAGGCGGATGAGAGCCCAGACTTTCCCTGTTAAGCTCTCGTCAGAACAATTATCAGGATATTGAAATTTTAGCAGGTTGCGAAAATATCACCTTTTTTATCCAAAAAAAATAAAAACATGCAATATAAAAATCCAACTATCAACATAAAATCCTGTTTATGCCTTCCTTGGCACCAAGCGGAATGCCAATTGCTCCTTTCGGTACATCGTAATCTCTTGGGTTAATGCGTATTAGAGTTGAATTTATGTTTTTGTTGGTTCGTTGAGATC
>JAQYWJ010000191.1 GCA_030145005.1 Desulfobacter sp.
TAATTTTCTATAAAAGTTTTTAGCTTTTTACTCCTGGTCGGATGACGAAGTTTACGCAAGGCCTTAGCTTCAATCTGACGAATACGCTCCCTTGTAACGGTAAAATCCTTTCCAACTTCTTCTAAAGTGTGATCAGACTTTTCTCCGATACCAAAACGCATCCTTAACACTTTTTCCTCCCTGGGCGTCAGTGTTGCCAGTATTTTACGCGTCTGTTCGGCAAGGCTTAAATCAATAGCGGCCTCGGAAGGAATAGAAAATTTCTTATCCTCGATGAAATCCCCAAGATGGCTGTCTTCTTCCTCACCAATGGGTGTTTCAAGAGAAATAGGCTCCTTGGCAATCTTAAGCACCCGCCGAACCTTATCAATGGGGATTTCCATTTTTTCGGCAATTTCTTCAGGGGAAGGTTCCTTGCCCATCTCCTGAACCAGGTACCGGGAGGTACGGATCAGCTTGTTAATGGTTTCAATCATATGAACCGGAATTCTGATGGTTCTGGCCTGGTCTGCAATGGCACGGGTAATGGCCTGGCGAATCCACCAGGTGGCATATGTGGAAAACTTATATCCCCGGCGATACTCAAATTTATCCACTGCCTTCATCAAACCGATATTGCCTTCCTGGATCAAATCAAGGAACTGCAGTCCCCTATTGGTATATTTTTTGGCAATACTTACCACAAGTCTTAAGTTGGCGCGGACCAGTTCACGTTTGGCAGAATCCGCTTTTCTACGCCCTATTTCAATCCCCTGAACAATTGCATTTAGGTCCTCCGCACTGCCTTTGACTAAGTCCTTTTTTTCTGTAATCTGATCGCACAACGCCTGAATATCATTAAAAAGGGTAGTGGAACGATCCGGGGTAATTTCGCTTCTTGCCGTGCCCCATTCAACAAAAGCAGCCTGACTTTTTGTCTGTTTCATCATGGTGCTGGGCTGGACATTAAACGTTTTTGCACACCTGGCCAGCAGATTGTCCACGGTTCTAAACCAGATTATTGTGCTTCTGATACTCTTTTCTATGTTATCAATGACATTGGATTCAAATCGCCAGCTTTTAAGCAGTTCAAAAATTTCTTCTGTGTTGCAGTCAATCTGTTCCCTGAGATTGCTGTGTTTTTTTGTACCTTTCCTGGTGGTTTCAAGCTGATCACGGTAGGACTGACTCTGCGCATGCAAGGTTCTTATCCGGGCTAAGGATTCAAGGAACTTTTCCTGTTTGGTGACTTCATCAACCACCCCGTCTCCCTCATCCACGTCCCGGAGTACGTGCTTGGGCCGCATGGCCTTCTCTTCCATTTTTTGACCGTACATAAAAATGGTGTTCAGCGCCAAAGGACAATCCAGCATGGCCCGCAGTACATCCCGTTCCCCGACCTCTATTTTTTTGGCGATCTCAATTTCACCTTCACGGCTGAGCAGGGTTACCATACCCATCTCTTTAAGATACATCTTCACAGGATCAGTGACCGCGCCAAATTCCATATCAGACCGTTCACGCCCGGAAGAGAGTGTCCCCTTGCTACCTTTCTTATCCATATCGTTTTCAAGACCTTCGTCATCATTACCCTTACGTGATCCAGAGCTTTTGACTCTTTTGTTTTTTGATGACCGGGAAGTCTTTTTGGGACTTTTGGTTTTACCTGGTTTAATGGCAGACGTATCCTCGCCTCTGTCACCAACCAGTTCAATACCCAGTTCCTTAAACTGAATGACAATATCATCTACCTGCTCAAAGGATTGCAAATCATCTGAAATGGCGTCATTAATTTCGGCAAAGGACAGGACACCTGTTTTCTCTCCCTTTTTGATGAGTCTGCGCATTTCATCCTTGCCGATCATCACGCTTTTCTCAGATCTGCTGGTCTTTTCTGCCATATATGCCTCCCAAAGGCTTAAAGTTAACTGTTATGCAACTGCTGAATCTGCTGCTGTTTAAGTTTGAGCAGCTCAATCACATCAACATCACAGCCCTCTTTTGCTTTTGTTAATTCACTGACAATTACTCTGTCTGTTTTATTTTTTATTTTCATGACCCGGTTGGCCAGGATAGCAAACGTTTGCGCCGGATCCTGAACCCCGGTATAATCTTCCATCGCCATGGATGCAATCAACTGCCGGTCTTCATCAGTTTCAACCCGGGCCATGACCGCACCCACAATATTTTGTGTGTCCGTTCCGCTGTCAATGATCAAACAGGCTAACTGCTTAAGTTGCTTTGAATAAAAGGAGGAGAGCACCTTTTTTTCCACGGCAACAGGTATCAGTTCAGGCCAGTGAAGCATCATGGAAAGGATCTGTTTTTCCCTTGGGTCTGATTCCAGAACGCTTTTGGACGCGTCGTCAACCTCAGGAATCAAAGGGCCATGGGCCTGTCTGTTTGCCTGTTTTTCATAGGCATCCTTTACTTTTTCAAGAACGGCCTTTTCATCAATATTAAGTGTTTCAGCAAGTTCACGAACATAGATTGAACGGACCGCATAATCCTGGATCATAGCCAAGTGCTGCTTCATCTCGTCCAGAATTTTTATACGTCCCTCAACGGAAGTGCCGTGGGTATCCAGGGCCAGCTGGAGCAAAAACTGCATCACTGTCTTGGCAGTACCTGCAAGCTCAAGAAAGGCATCCCGGCCATGGGCCATGACATAGGAGTCGGGATCATTGTTTCCCGGAAGCACCAGAATCCGGGTATCAATCCCCTCTTGAACAAAAATATCAATGCTTCTTTTGGCAGCCTTTATACCCGCTTCATCAGAGTCAAAAACCAAGGTCATGGTCGTTGCATAACCTTTAAGAATCCTGACATGCTCCCGGGTCAAGGCTGTACCAAGGCTTGCCACACTATTTTTAATCCCGTGCTGATAAAGAGAAAGGAAATCAAAATAACCTTCCACAATAAATACCTGACCCTGCCTGCGGCACGCCTGTTTTGCCGCGTGCAATCCGTAAAGAATACGGCTTTTACTGTACACCGGGCTTTCAGGAGAGTTCATATATTTGGGCATGCTGTCGTCCATGACCCGGCCGCCAAATCCGGCCACCTGCATGTTGATGTCAAAAATAGGAAACATCAGCCGGTTTCGAAACCTGTCGTAAAACCCATTTTTCTGTTTTCTTTCCAGCACCAGGCCGGAACTGACCGCAACCCCTTTAGCAACTTTCTCTTTTCTTAAAACATTGACGATAGCATCCCAGGCATCAGGGGCGTACCCAAGCTGAAACTGCTCAATAATCTGTTTACCGGTTCCCCGCCGTTCAAGATACTGCCTGGCTGAATCGCCTTTTAAATGGTCATTTAGGAATCCTGTATATGCCTGCATCACCTTTTTATTCAGACGGAAAAGAGATTCCCGGGTATGAAAGGCTTTGCGCTGTTTCGGATCCATTTTTGGGGTTTCAATAACAATGTTGTATTTTCTGGCCAGCATCCTTGCTGCTTCGGGAAAGGAGATTCCATGATATTTCATGACAAAAGACAGGACGTTGCCGCCGGCATTGCACCCAAAGCAATGAAAAATCTGTTTATCGGGATTAACTGAAAAAGAGGGCGTTTTTTCGGAATGAAAGGGACACAGACCAAAGAAGTTTCTGCCTGACTTTTTTAGAATAACTGCCTCGGAAACAACATCAAAAATATCCGAAGCAGCTAGAATCTCTGCAATTTTTTCTTCAGGGATCAGCATTTTGGGTGGTGCAGACTCCAAAATCTTTATGTAATCAAATTAGGATAAGCAGTGAATACGACATGTCAACAACTAATCAAGCAATTGACTATAAACATCCCTTGGTGGATAATGCGCCTGATACCTGAGGAATCGGACGGGTGGCAGTATGCAAGGACCGGCCAAACGCCTTAAATATGGACTCAAGTACGTGGTGTTCATTCTCACCGTATAAGGTATTAATATGCAGATTAAATCCGCCTTTGACACAGACTGCTTGGAAGAACTCCCTGGCAAGATACGCATCGAAAGGCCCCCGGGATTTCAAATCGTCGGGGATATTGTAAACAAGATAAGGTCGGTTGGACAAATCAATGGTTACCCTGGACAAGGATTCATCCATGGGAACGCTTGCATCACCAAACCGCTGAATACCTCCTTTCTCAGACAATGCCTGATGGATCGCCTGTCCTAGCACGAGACCCGTGTCCTCTACAGTATGATGAAAATCTACGTCAAGGTCACCTGTTGCTGAAATCCCAAGGTCAAAAAAACCATGCACTGTAAATGCTGTAAGCATGTGATCAAAAAAAGGAATGCCTGTGCTGATCTCAGCCGTTCCCTGTCCATCCAGATTTAGCCGGATATTTATCCGGGTTTCCTTAGTCAGCCTTGACACCTCAGATTGTCGACCCATAAAAAAACTCCTTGAAACGGGCAGAAATTTGTTTTATACAATATTATAATTAATCGGCACTCTGCTTTTCTTTTCCGGCCTGTCACGGCGTAACGCAATACGTCATAACGAATCCTC
>JAQYWJ010000192.1 GCA_030145005.1 Desulfobacter sp.
CGCCGTTGGTCTTTAGCTCTCTATGCAACTGCTAATGTTCTCCTTTAAACTGATTTGCCATTATCTTTGAACATTCCCCTGGTCAACCGTAGGCTTTTACCAAGCCTGGCCCTTTAGGGCCGGGTAGTTGACTCCTTTAACCCTTCTTGTTTTATTTAATCTATTATCCCGGATACCGGGACATGAATACAACGGAACGGCTGTTCGCTACTCAGTGTTATCATCTTCAATGCGGATAACAACGGGTTGTCCCACCACGCAGTCGGTTTGCACAATTCGGGCAAGGGCGGCCTGAACCCTGCTTTCTTTGGCCAGATGAGTCAGCATGACAATGGGCACTTGACCATTGGCATTGCGCCCTTTTTGATGGACAGATTTGATGCTGATGTCATTTTCACCTATAATACCTGAAATGGTGGACAGAACTCCCGGAGAGTCCTGGGCCTCAAAGCGCAGATAATACCGGGTGGATAGCTGGGCCATGGGCAGTATAGGTATTTTTTGAATATTTTCCTCGGGATACCCCAAAGTGGGAACCCTGCGCAGGGTGCCGGCTATGATGTTTCTGGCAATATCGACTATATCCGAAAGAACAGCAGAGGCTGTGGGCATCATGCCTGCTCCGTGACCGTAAAGCATGGTTCGTCCTGTGGCGTCTGCATCAATGGCAATGGCATTCATGGAATGATCCACATGGGACAAAGGATTGGAACAGGGAATCATGGTGGGATGTACCCGGGCTTCAACATGGTTCTCATGTTTTTTCCCGATAGCAAGCAGTTTAATGGTATAGCCAAAGTCTCCGGCAAATCCGATATCAGCCGGACCGATGTTCCGGATGCCTTCCACATGGATATCATCAAGGTTGATTTCCATACCATGGGCCAGGGCACTTAAGATGGCAAGTTTATGGGCCGTATCATATCCATCCACATCCAGGGACGGTTCAGCCTCGGCAAAACCCAACTCCTGAGCCTTTTTTAAGGCATCTTCAAACTGGGAGCCATCCTGGGTCATCTTGCTTAGGATATAATTGCAGGTGCCGTTGAGGATTCCACACATGGCTTGGATGTCGTTGGCGACCAAAGATTCCCTCAGGCTTTTTATCACAGGTATGCATCCCCCACAGGAAGCTTCAAACGCCAAATCAACCTGATTTTTTTCGGCAATGTGGACCAACTCATTACCAAAGCCGGCCAAGAGTGCCTTGTTTGCAGTCACCACATGCTTTTTGTTTTCCAGAATCTTAAGAATGAAATCCCTTGCTACGGTTTGCCCGCCGATAAGCTCCACAATAATGTCAATGTCAGGGTCATTAATAACTGATGTGACATCGGTTGTTAATTGGGTTCCCCCCAGATCAACACCCCGATCCGTTGTAATATCAAGGTCAGCAATGGTTTTAAGATTCAGGCAGGCGCCGATCCGGGATTCAAGCAGTTCTTTTTTTCCCTTGAGCAATTTTGCCACGCCTGCTCCTACTACACCGAATCCAAGTATGCCGATATGAATTGTTTTCATGAAGAATTTTCTCCAAAATAGTCCCGTGTTTAAAAATCACCCACTTAATACTTCATCCAGGCATCCCTTGTCAAAAAGCTTTTGACTTTTTACAGACTTTGAGCTTATGATTAACGCCTTTAAAGGGATTAAATAGATCTTTTAAGATGCCATAGGTGAGATTAAGATGAATGACTCTTTGACATATGCGGATTCCGGCGTTGATATTGATAAAGCCACCCGGCTTGTAGACCGGATAAAAAATATTGCCAAATCTACCCCACGGAGCGGTGTAATGGGTGAAATTGGTGGTTTCGGGGGACTTTTTTCCTTGAACCTGGCCAATATTTCCAACCCGGTACTGGTTAGCTCCACGGACGGCGTGGGTACCAAGCTGAAAATCGCATTCCAGATGAACAAACACGACACCATTGGCATAGACCTTGTGGCCATGTGCGTCAACGACATCATTGTCCAGGGCGCCAAGCCATTATTTTTTCTGGACTATCTTGCCATGGGCAAACTGGACAACAGCGTGGCTGAAAAAATTATTGAAGGTATTGCCCAGGGCTGCAACCAGGCCGGATGTGCGCTGATCGGCGGTGAAACCGCTGAAATGCCCGGCATGTACCAGGAAGGCGAATATGATCTGTCAGGTTTTTCCGTCGGTATCGTTGACAATGACAAAATTATTGACGGCTCTTACATTCGCCCGGGGCACAAACTTATCGGTATAGCCTCTTCCGGTGTTCACTCCAATGGCTTTTCTTTAGTGCGCAAAGTTTTTTTTGACAAATGCGGGTATGACGTAAATACTCGGATAGCTGATCTGGGCACCACCCTTGGAGAAGAACTGCTTAAACCCACTGTCATCTATGTCTCCACCATTTTAAACCTGCTGCGCGACCTGCCTGTTCACGGCTTGGTTCATATCACAGGCGGCGGGATAGATGAAAACATCACCCGGGTTATCCCCAAGGCATGCAAGGCCATTATCCACAAAGGGTCATGGCGGATTCCGCCCATATTCAACATCATCCAGCGGGAAGGCAATGTTCCGGAACATGACATGCACAGAACCTTTAACAACGGCATCGGCATGGTGGCGGTGGTCCCTGAAAAATCCGCCCAGGACGTCATGGACAGGCTGGGTGCCATGGAAGAAAAAGCTTATCTTATAGGTGAAATCCTGGAAAGGGAAAACAACGAGAACCAGACCCAGTATGTCTGATTCCCCTGCCGGAAAGTAACCCCATGCTCATTCTCGGGATTGAATCCTCCTGCGACGAAACTGCGGCTGCAGTCGTGGAAGACGGTGTGCGCATTCGTTCTTCTATTGTGGCCTCCCAGGTATCCACCCATGCCATATACGGTGGTGTGGTGCCTGAACTTGCATCGCGAATGCACCTTGAGGCCATAGACCCCGTGGTGGACCAGGCCCTGGCGCAAGCCGGTATCAGCTTAGATGACATTGACGGCATTGCCGCTACCCAAGGCCCCGGACTGATAGGCGCACTTCTGGTGGGATTTTCCTATGCAAAGGCCCTGGCCTGGGCACGAAATCTGCCCCTGGCCGGCGTTAACCATCTTGAAGCCCATATCTGCTCTTTACAGCTTTTGGACAATCCCCCCGGCTTCCCATTCATCTCCCTTGTGGTGTCAGGCGGGCACACCAATATTTATCATGTAAAAGGACCCGGCGCATTCATCCTTATGGGCCAGACCCGGGATGATGCGGCAGGAGAAGCCTTTGACAAGGTGGCCAAAATGATGGGGTTAAGCTATCCGGGCGGGCCTGCCATTGAAGCCCTGGCAAAAAAAGGGGACCCTGAAAAAATCAAATTCCCCAGAAGCATGCTTAAAAAAGACAACTTTGACTTCAGTTTCAGCGGACTTAAATCCGCGGTGGCCCGGCACCTGCATGAAAACCCGGATATGAGCGAAGGTCGGCCTGCCCATGTGGCAGCCGGATTCCAAATGGCTGTCATTGATGTGCTGTCCACCAAACTGATTGCCGCAGCCAGGGATAAAAACTGTGCCGACATCGGCATTGCAGGCGGGGTATCCGCCAACCGCACTTTTGTTGACATCCTTTCTGAAAGGGCTGAACGTCATAAAATCAAAGTATTTTCACCCCCCTTATCCCTGTGCGGAGATAATGCGGCCATGATTGCAGCCAGGGGTTGGGAAATGATCCGGGACAATCAGATATGCGGCCTTGGAGATGATGTGTACTCCCGGGTAAAATTTACGGTGGGCGCAGCCAACTAAAGTTCATCGCAAATACACCCCGGCGTAAGTCCGTACACAGTTTTTTAGCCCGGCAAACTTCTTTAAATCAGGGCATCCGGCGTTTATGAACCGTGTACATATTTACGCCGTGGTGTACTTAGTCGTGCTCTTAATCTTACTCTTGCTCCAGACTGTGAATCCGAGCAGGAGTAAGATTAAGAGCATGAGCAAGAAAAATAGTATCAAACAAGAAACCTTTCCTTTGCCGCTAAAATCCTTTTCACACAGGTCCGGCCTGATTCATACAGTTCCCTGTCCTTTTCAAGATATCGCATCACGGCGTCCCTGGCTTCGGCAATATTGGGGCCGGCGTGGCAGACAAGCGTCATGTCGATTTGTGCAGTCATGATCCTGTGAATACAGGTATCCATATCATGACTGATGGCCTTCATGTCAAGATCGTCGGTCATGACAAGGCCCTGGTATCCCATATCCGTTCTTAATAGATCGTATGCAATGGTCTTGGACAGACTGGCCTGCCAGTGTGGATCCAGTTTGGGGTACAAAATATGGGACAGCATAATCCCTGAAACCTGTGCTTTTTTTGCGGCTTCAAAAGGGATCAGATCTGTCTGTTTTAAATCGGATAGTTCCGCATCCAGTTCAGGCAGAAAAAAATGGGAATCCTTTACTGTTCTGCCGATACCGGGAAAATGTTT
>JAQYWJ010000193.1 GCA_030145005.1 Desulfobacter sp.
CGGCCCGGGCACCAAATTTGTATGCAGTGGAAAAACACTATTTTGACTAAGGAGGAATAAATGACGGATTATGCAATGATCATCAATGGCGAGAAAGTGTTTTCAGACACTACATTCGACGTGATCAATCCGGCAACGGGCGAGGTTTTTGCCCAATGCCCCAAGGGCACGGTTGAACAGCTGGATGAAGCAGTTGCAGCGGCCCGGAAGGCGTTCCCGGCATGGTCGGGTATGGCCGATGAAAAACGGGTGGAGATCATGAACCAAATGGCCGGTATTATTGGACAGCA
Source organism: Desulfobacter sp. (assembly GCA_030145005.1). Classification (GTDB taxonomy): domain Bacteria; phylum Desulfobacterota; class Desulfobacteria; order Desulfobacterales; family Desulfobacteraceae; genus Desulfobacter. Next base: position 291 of record JAQYWJ010000193.1, read on the forward strand.
CCAGGTGGAACTGGCCCGGCTGATCACCCGTGAACAAGGCAAGACCCTTTCCGGACCCGGCTCCATGTTTGAGGCCGGCGGATGCCGGGCCTGGACCCAGGTCACGGCATCCCTGAAGCTTGAGACGGAACTTGTGGACGACAACCCGGAGGACACCATTGAACTGATCAGAAAACCCATCGGCGTTGTGGGGTCCATCACACCGTGGAACTGGCCCCTGCTCATTGCGGTCTGGCACATCATGCCCGCCATCCGGGTGGGGTGTACCGTGGTACTGAAACCGGCTTCCTACACGCCATTGTCCACCCTGCGCCTGGTGGAACTCCTTAACGAAGTGCTGCCCCCGGGTGTCCTCAATGTGGTATCCGGCAGTTCCGACATCGGAAATGCCATGTCAGCCCACAAGGACATCGACAAGATGGTGTTTACCGGCTCCATTCCCGTGGGACAAACCATCATGAGCCGGGCAGCGGCCAATTTAAAAAGCCTGACCCTGGAGCTGGGCGGCAACGATGCCGGTATTATCCTGCCTGGAACCGATATCACGCCACTGCTTGCACCGTTGTTCTGGGGATGCTTCATCAATGCCGGCCAGACCTGTGCGGCACTGAAACGTCTCTATGTCCATGAGGATGATTATGACACGGTCTGTGAAAAATTCACCGAATACGTGGGCAATATTCCCGTAGGTGACGGCCTGGATGAAACCCATCTTATCGGGCCCCTGGGCAATGCGCCGCAACTGGAAATTGTCAAACGATATGTGGACGATGCAAAGAAACAGGGTGCTCGGGTGCTGTGCGGGGGTGAACCCGCTACCGGTCCGGGATACTTTTATCCTTTGACCCTGGTGGCTGATGTGACCGACGACATGGACCTGGTTAAAGAAGAACAGTTTGGCACGGCGCTGCCCATTATCAAATATTCAACGGTTGATGAGGCTGTGGAACGGGCAAACGCCCTTGATGTGGGGCTGGGGGGATCGGCATGGTCCAATGATCCGGTAAAGGCCAAAGAAGTGGCCATGCGCCTTGAAGCCGGCACGGTCTGGGTCAATGCCCATGGAAAACTGCATCCCATGGCGCCTTTCGGCGGGGTCAAGCTGTCCGGGGTGGGATCTGAATTTGGCCTTGAGGGCCTCAAGACCTATACCGTAAACCAGGTGGTCAGTGTGGCCAAACCCCCACAGGGATAGACGTTATGCGCCCCGGTGATTCGGATTACCGGGGAGTATGCTTTTTAAATATTGAGGGCCATTTCAAGGAGAATGAATTAATGAAAAAAACAGCAAAATGGAACATGGGAGTCATCCTGCTGCTATCAGTGCTGTTAGCAGGGTCGACCGCTTTTGGCGAGGGGCTTTTTAACGAGACATCCATGGTTCGGCAAAAATGTGCGGCCTGCCACAAACCAGATCCCCAGGGCCGTCTTGAGGTAATTGAAGAAACCCGCAAGACAATGGAAGAATGGAAGGTGGTGGTGGACCGGATGATCCGGCTAAACAGCGCCCCGTTAAGTGACGAGGAATTTTATCCGGTCATTAAAGAATTGAGCCGGGACCTGTGCTTGACACCGGCAGAATCCAGGGACGTCGCGTATATCAACAGCGATGAAAACAGCCAGTACAGGGAGATTCCCAAAGACAACCTGGAAGTCCGCATTTTTACGGCCTGTGTCCGGTGCCACACCTATGGAAAAATCAAGTCCCACCGGAATACACAAAGCCAGTGGAACGAAGTCCGGAACCTTCACCTGGGTTACTATCCCACCACCGTGCCCCAGATGCGGGAAATGAACTGGCTCAAAGAGTCCAAGGAATTAAACCAGCACCTGTCCAAACTATTCTCATTTGAAACCCCTGAATACCGGGACTGGCTCAAAAACAGGAAAGATCAGGATTTGTCCGGTTCCTGGACCATTGCCGGGTATCAGCCCGGGATGGGCTATTATCAGGGCACTTACACCCTGACCCCGGACACGGCCAAAGGAGAAGACGAGTACAGTATCCGGAAAAAGGTACAATACCAGAACGGATTTTCCGTTACTTCCCTGGGAACAGCCACCCTGTACAGCGAATACCATCTCAGATACGAACTGGCCCCGACCCCGTTAACCGGACGGATTGAAGGCGTGTTTGACCTGGATGCCGACACCGGTGAGTTCTCGGGAAAATGGTGGACCGTTGTTCAGGATACCAATGCTTACGGCAATGAATCTTTCTACAAGGCCGACGGACCGGCGCGGATCATGGCCGCCTTTCCCCAGAGCCTGAAAAAAAATACCGGCGAACCCCAGACCCTGACCCTGGTCGGCGTCAATCTGCCGGCCAATCCGTTTCCGGCGGATCTGTCCTTTTCCAATGCCGGAATAAAGGCGTTGGACATTGTCCAGTCCGGCCCGTCCGCCCTGACCGTGACCGTGGATGTGAACCAGGAGGCGTCTGTGGGAATGGCTGACATCAATTTGAAAAATCTGACCTACAAGGGGCTCAAGGTATTTGAAAAAGTCGATGCCATTGCCGTGTCCCCCCGTATCGGACGGGCACGGGTCAGCTGTGGTGCGGCCTATCCGCCCCATGGGGTTCAGTTTGTTGCACGGGGGATTTCGTTTGGCCCAGACGGCAAGCAGGGGACTGCGGACGACCTGGTCCTGGATCCCGTCAATGCCCAATGGAGCCTGTCAGAGGAAAAAACCCGGGAAGACGATGATGACATGCAATACCTGAACGCCCCCATTGCCAATGGGCTTTATACACCGGTGACCACCTATGCGCCCATTAAAACCAGAAAGCAGAACAGAGAAGGCGTGGGCCTCATTGCCGTAACCGCTTCATTTGAAAACGGATCCGCCAAATTGACCGACAAGGTCAGACTGGCAGTCACGGTTCCGGATTTTATCACCCATATAAAATAGGCAGCCCATGGAACAGGTAAAAATTGCAGATCATAAACGCTTTACGGCCCAAGGCAAAGAATTTGTCTTTTTAACACGGACCGGGACCATATTTGAACTGGAACCCCAATCCCCTGCCGGATCTGTTCTGAATCACGGCACGGCCGGACAAGCCTTTACACAATCCGATCTGTTTACCATTGTGAAAGGAACCGATAGGGAAAAACAGGCATTGTGGAGCGATCTTCTGGCCGGTCATGTCCTGATATCCGAAGGGACATCGGCCAAGGAGCAACCGGAATACCCGGTTGACATGCCCATCAACACCCTGGTTCTCCATGTCACCGAGGCCTGCAACCTCATGTGCCGGTATTGTTACCATGATGACGGGAACGGCACCGACCGTTTCTCCACATCCATGGACCGGGCCGTGGCCCGGCAGGCCGTGGATTTTCTTTTTGACAACAGTGGAAACCTGTTGGATCTGGTATTGGTTTTCTTTGGCGGGGAGCCCCTGCTCAATCCAAAGCTGATATCGGACACCATTGCCTACGCAGACAGGAAAGCCGCAGATTCAGGGAAGAAGATCTCCTATGCCATGACCACCAACGGCACCGTCCTGACCGACAAAGTAATTGCATTCATCCGGGAACACCGGATCGGCATGACCGTGAGCATTGACGGCAACAGGGCCGCTCACGACCGGTTCCGCCGTTTCCCGGACGGTTCGCCATCCTATGATGTGATTCTGCCCGGGGTCAAAAAACTGCTGGGCGCCGGCATGACCAAACCGGTGGTGGCCCGGGTCACCCTGGCCAAAGAGGTGGGGGATATTTATCAATCCCTGACCCATCTGCTGGATCTGGGGTTTGCCGAAGCAGGCTTTTCACCGGTAACCTCCGGAGAAAATGGATTTATGCTGGATCAGGTTCAAATGAATGTGCTGCTGGATCAGTTTCAAACCTTGTCGGATCTCTTTGTGGACATGGCTCTGGAAAACCGGTTCCTCGGATTCACCAACCTGGTTGACCTTTTGGTCAACCTGCACGAAGGCGAAGTCAGGCATTACCCTTGTGGTGCGGGGATGGGCATGTTTTCCGTTGATCCTGAAGGGGGGCTTTTTCTGTGCCAGCGGCTGACCCACGACCAGGCCGCCCACATGGGCGATGTCTTTAACGGTTTTAACCGGACCAAACTGGCAGCGTTCCGGAAAGATGCGGGGCTTTCCAATAAAAAACCCTGTGACGGCTG
>JAQYWJ010000194.1 GCA_030145005.1 Desulfobacter sp.
TAGTAGTGCCTAAACAGGAACCCCTGTTTGGACGGCTCGTTAGAGGGGCGCATGCCCACAAAATTGCCCAGATGCAAGGCGCAGAAAAATTTAAAACCGGAGCAACCGCTTGGTTGTGAGGATTTTAGATTTTTCTGCTTGAGACTTAAGAGGCTTTGGTAACTTTCCCCGCCTTAATGCAGGAAGTGCATACATTAATTTTTCTGACGCAACCAGGTTTAATCACCGCACGAACTCTCTGAAGATTGGGATTGAAGCGCCTTTTATTGAGATTATGAGCATGGCTGACATTGTTGCCGACCATTGGCTTTTTTCCACAGATTGCACATTCTTTTGACATAATTTATACTCCTAATAAAATCGCTCTATCAAAATTAAAACCCAAAATGGATACAATATATTAAAATAAAAGTAAAGACTTTTTATTTTTCTTCGTTATCGGATTCAATTGCTTTAATTGCTTTAATGTGTTCAGACACCTCGGGAATTTTTTCAAGGGCGATTTGACTTTGATCGGTCCCGGCATAGTTTTCCACAATATACTGGTAACGCTTCAGTGCAGCCTCGTATTTTTTTGTTTTATTATAAAAATTGGCGATATGTAATTCATGGCTGACCATATTGTCAATGCAGGCATCAATATGCGCCAGCGCCTCCTGGCTGTACTCATTTTCCGGGAACAACCGGATCAGCCTTTCAAACTCAACCATGGCTTTTTTTGAAGGCGTTGCATCCCTGTCTATGGTGTTTATCTGATTAAACCAGCACATGGCGATCTGATTGATGATATATGGCACTGCCTCATTTTTGGGATGCATTTTCTCAAAGTTGTCATAGGCAGCAATAGCCTCGGGGTATTCCCCAAGATGAAAATGAGCATCGGCAATCTTTAATTCCGCCAGAATGGCATATTTACTGAACGGGTACCAGTCTTTCAGATCAGTATAAGCCTTGATCGCATCCTCGTAATCCTCATTCATAAATGAAGCAGCACCTTCAGCTGCCAGTTGCTGGGCGTTTTTGTTCATCTGATGGTCTTCTTCAAACAGGGAACACCCTGACAGCAAAAGAAAGACCAATCCTGCAATGAGAATTTTTTTCATTTTTATGAGTTCTCTACATAATGCTCTGCACAGACCGCAGCTACAGCACCATCTCCCACAGCCGTTGCAATCTGGCGCAAAGGCGTATCCCTGACATCGCCGATGGCGAACACACCGGGCACGTTAGTCTGCATTTTGGCGTCCACAAGAATAAAACCACTCTCATCGGTCTTCACATCACCTTTTATAAATTCGGTGTTGGGCAGAATGCCGATCCAGATAAAGCAGCCGTTTGCCTCGATTTTGGACTCCTTGCCGGTTTTTAAATTTTTTACATTAATTTTTTCAACGCCGAAAAATCCATCCATTCCCGTCACGACACTATCCCATAGGAATTCAATTTTGTCGTTGGCAAAAGCTCTTTCCTGAAGAATCTTGGTGGCCCGCAATTCATCCCTGCGATGGACTATATACACTTTTTTAGCAAACCGGGTGAGAAAAATGGATTCCTGGATCGCGGTATCCCCACCGCCCACTGCTAACACCACTTTATCCTTGAAAAAAGGCCCGTCACAGGTGGCGCAAAAGGACACCCCTTTACCCATGAACTTGTCCTCACCAACCCCGAGTTTCCTGGGCGATGCGCCCGAGGCAATGATCAGGGACTTGGTTTTGATGCGTTTTCCCTTGAGAATAATTTCCTTGGTCTTCCCGGAAAGATCAAGCCCCTGAACCTCTGCGGTTTCAATATCTAGCCCCAGAGTCAAAGCCTGTTCTTTTATTTTTTCGGCCAGGTCAAAGCCGGAAATACCTTCGGGAAACCCGGGATAATTTTCAATCCAGTCCGTTATAAGGACCTGACCGCCGGGAACAGCTTTTTCAATCAACAAAACATTCATCCGAGCCCGGGCCGCATACAGTCCTGCGGTCAGGCCGGCCGGCCCGGCACCGATGATCACCAGATCATATTCACTCATTGGAAATCTCCTTAAAGAACGCTTTTGATGGCCTCTTCAAGTTTTTCCTTTGCCACCATGCCGGTAATCTGATTGACAACCGCTCCATCCTTAAAAAAAATAAGAGTTGGAATGGCCTGTACATTGTGTTTACTGGGGCTTATGGGGTTATCATCCACGTTGACCTTGGCAAAGGTTATCTGATCACCAAACTCACCGGCCAATGCTTCAAGGGTCGGCCCAATGGCTTTGCACGGACCACACCAAGGCGCCCAGAAATCTACCATAATCGGCTTGTCAGACGTTTTTAAAAGTTCATCAAAATCTTCATCATTGAGATGAATAATATTTTCCGCCATAGCTAATTCCTATTTTGAGGTTAAAATTATCGCAACTATAAGTTCATAATCGGGTTTTGTCAATTTTGTCCGCCAAAATTCAGCATTGCTGTTGCAGCACTGCTGTTGAAAAGGGATACGCTTTGTTCTTCTGCTGAACAGGGCGTATCCCTTTAAAAAAATCGAGGAAAAGCAACCTTACAGATTACCAGTTTTCACCAAGAACCTCAAAATGCGCCTGGGGATGGGCGCAGGCCGGGCACATTTCAACGGCTTCAGTCCCTTCATGCAGATAACCACAGTTCCGGCACCGCCAGGTGATAGAGGCATCTTTTTTGAAAACCGTGCCCGCCTCAATATTGGCCGCCAGGTCATTGTATCTTTTTTCATGCTGTTTTTCAGCAACAGAGATCATTTCAAAAACCATGGCAATGGCATCAAAGCCCTCTTCCCTGGCAATAGCGGCAAATTCCGGATACATATGGGACCACTCCTCATGTTCTCCGGCCGCAGCCGCTTTCAGATTTTCCAGTGTGGTACCAATGACACCGGCAGGAAAGGTGCCCGTAATCTCGACCTCTCCGCCTTCAAGAAATTTAAAAAAGCGCTTTGCATGCTCTTTTTCCTGGTCGGCAGTTTCGGCAAAAATTGCAGAAATCTGGACATACCCGTCCTTTTTAGCCTGGCTGGCAAAATAGGTATAGCGCATTCTTGCCTGGGATTCACCGGCAAAGGCGGTGAGCAGATTTTTTTCTGTTCTGGTTCCTTTTAAGCTTGCCATAATTCGAATCTCCTTAATTTCTTAAATTTATTTAGAGCCTGTTTGGTAATTAGAGGATCGAAGCGAAATCTCATGAAAATGAGAACCAATTTTTATAAATTTTCTGTTAATAGCCGGACTATTGACATAAAATTGGGGGGAATTGGGGCCATTTTCATGAGATTGCAGCCGATTCATCAATTACTAAACAGGCTCTTATAATAACGAATATCAGACAAAATAGCCACGAATAAAACCATTCAGGTCATCATAGCTTATCTCCTCCACCCTGGCCTGTCCGATTTGTCCAAGAAAAACAAAAAAGAGATTATTGCCTTGTTTTTTCTTATCCCTGGATGCCGCCTCAATGATCTGCTCCGGGGGGAAGTCAAAGACAACAGGCAGCCCAAGCCCTAAAAGCAAATCCTTGATTCGGTCCACATCCCCTTGCTTGATGTACCCTTTTTGTTGGGAAAACTGCGCTGCCGCTACCATCCCTGCGGCGACCGCACGGCCATGGCCGCAAGGGTCCAATTTTTCAAACGCATGTCCGATGGTGTGGCCGAAGTTAAGCTTACGGCGCTCCCCGGCCTCCCGTTCATCTGCCTGGACCACACGGGATTTAATGGCCACTGAATCCGCAACCATCCGGAAAACCGTTTTCCGGTCCAGGTCCAGGGCTTTATCCCGGTTGTTTTCGACAAATTCCAGAAGGGATCGATCCTTGATCAGTCCATGTTTGACAATTTCGGCCAGACCGTTGGAGATTTCCCTGTCCGGCAGGGTGGACAGCATGTCGATGTCACACAGGACAAACTGTGGCTGGCTGAACACCCCCACCATATTTTTAAAGGCGTCCAGATTGACGCCGTTTTTACCTCCGACGCTGGCGTCCACCTGGGAAAGAAGTGAGGTGGAAACAAAGCCGAAACGGATGCCCCTTAGAAAAACAGATGCCACAAATCCGGCAATGTCACAGACAATGCCCCCGCCGATAGCCAGCAAAAAACTTGACCTGTCGCACCCGGCCTTAATCATTTCCCGCAGGATATATTCCACCGTAGCAAGGGTTTTGATCTTTTCCCCGGTACCGATGGTGATCACATGGCCGGCAGGGAAGGATGCACCGTAATGCTTAAGGATGTTTTCATCGGTAACAATAACCACAGGACCTTGGTCCGGCAGGTAATCTTCTACACGGGACAAGGACTCTCCTACATGGATGGCAGAAGTTCCCTGCCGGCCCTCAACTGTAAAGGTTTTAATCATATTTTTCGCCTTGGGAAATGATATGGTTGACATTCATTTTTTTCAGTTAGCATATTTGCTCT
>JAQYWJ010000195.1 GCA_030145005.1 Desulfobacter sp.
CTTTGCAGGATCTCGTCCTTAATGGCTGAGGCGGAGTTTTGTACATATTTTTTTGTGGCTGTATCGTGGTTCATACCGCACCTGCCTTTTGGCCTGCCAGAAGCTGGGCAATGTGCATCACCCTGATATTGAGGTTGTGGCGGGTCAGATACCCCTTGATGTTCATCAGGCATCCCATATCACAGCCCACCACGGCATCGGCTCCCGAATCAAGAATGTTTTTTACCTTTTCTTTGACCATGGCCGTGGAGATATCCGGGTATTTGGTTGAAAACGCACCACCAAAACCGCAGCATGTGTCCGAATCCTTCATCTCCACAAACGTGGCGCCTTTGACCTGGATGATCAGGGCCCGGGGCTGGGCTGCCACGCCAAGATAACGTTTCAGATGGCAGGAGTCATGGTAAGTGATGGTGCCGTTATAACAGGCGTCTGTGTTTTCGACATTGAGTACGTCAACCAGGTATTCGGTGAGTTCAAAGGTTCGTTTTCCCACGGCAATGGCTCGCTGTTTCCACGTCGGCTCATTTTCAAACAATTCGGGATAGTGATGCCGGACCATGGAAACGCAGGATCCTGACGGACAGACAATGGTTTCAGAATCTTCAAAGGTTTCAATATAATGCTTTGCCGCCTTTGCCGCTTCTTTCCGGTATCCGGAGTTAAACGAGGGCTGGCCGCAGCAGGTTTGATTTTCCGGGTAGTCCATGGTAATGCCAAGACGCTGGAACAGGTTGACCATGGCTTCCCCCACTTCCGGGTACATGCCATCCACAATGCACTGGATGAACAGGGTTGCATGTGTCATTGAATTTTCCCTAACCTTTTGTATTCTGCCGGATGGGGCCTGTAACCAGGATGGGGGATGCCTCTAACTTGTCTGCGGCCATCAGGCTGACCACCCGCTCAAAGGCGCTTATGATCATCAACTGCTCCCAGTCTTCAATATCGGAAAACTGCTCCGTGAATGTTTCCTGGAGCAGAGGCGGCAGGTTTTGGATAATCTCCTGACCCTTTTCCGTAAGAAAAAGACTGACAGCCCGCCTGTCATCCTCTCTTTTTTTTCTGGCAATGTATCCACGCTTTTCAAGGCGCTTGGTGATATCAGTCACGGTTGCCTGACTTAAGCTTGTGGCCCGGGATAAGGGGGTAATGGAAATTTGACCATGGGAGGAAATTTGCTGGAGTACAATAAGCTGGGGACCGGTCAGACCAAATTTTTTGTTCAGTTTTCTGGAATGAATGTCAACTGCCTGGATGATTTTACGAATTGATATCAAAAGGGTTTGACATCTTTGTTTGCTCACTTCTGTTATGGCCATAATTATATGTATTTATATTGTGTCTGCGTTATTTTTTATTAAAATTTGCTTTGATGATATTCAGTTTTTAAATTTTAAGGTGGTATTGTATACTATTGTCCGGGTAGGAGGCAAGCACCAATGGTTTTTGTCCTGGTTGACCCGTAACATCGACCAATGGTAGCCTATGCTGTCACAACAGCCTGACAAGGGAAAATTAAACGTATTTTAATGTCAATTTTTCGGGGAAATGCCATGGAACAACAGGTTAAAAAAGTGGTTTTGAACAGGTGTGCTGTTGTCTGCGCCGTCATGTTCATGGTCCTTGTCGGTATTGCAGGGTGCGGCGGAGAAAGAGAAAAAAAAGATACGGATTGGGTCCTGGGTAACTGGATTCTCTACAAGAATCGCACCTATATTCTCATCGCCATTAATATGAAAGGCACTTGGACTTCTTCGGTCAAAATTGCAGATGTGACCTCTAAAATTGTTGATTCCAAGGGAACGGCCAGGGGCACCTGGCATTTGGACGAGGGACAGCTCATTTTCACCGTCGAGGCGTCAGATATTGAAAATGTCTGGGAAAAGAATGACACCCGTTTTTACAAGGTGCTTGAACTCAGCGACCATCTCATGGTCCTTGAGGGCGAAAACGGCCGTAAGGAGGAATGGAAAAAAACGGTTCACCGGAAGGGGAAAGATGGCTCAGGTGCAGTTAATCCGATTGTTACCATGGCTCCCTATGCCGTTAATTTGGACAGACATTCTTCCAATACCCAGGATCGCTACCTGTGTCTGAGTATGCATTTGGAACTTATGGAACTGATGCCGGAACAGCCTGCACCCCAATTTCATCCCAGGGCCAGGGATGCTGCCATCATGTATCTGTCTTCTCTGACCTATGATGATGTCTCTGATTTTGATCGCATCAAGGCCCAGAAAGAAAAGGTCAAGGATGCACTTAACCCCTATATGGAAGGGCTAATCAAAGACGTTGTGATTGACCATGTGGTTATTGCCGTTTCTGCAGCCAAGGTGGAAGAATTTATCATTGAACATACGGCGGCATCAAGCAATGAGGAACCCCCTGAAGGGGAAGAGGGAGAAACCAGCGAAGAAGGCGCATAAAACGAGAACCCAAAGGTTTCCTGATAGATGCCTCCTGACAGGCAGGTGGTCAGCTTTCTTTCTTTGGTTTTATGACCAGTACGGCGCCGGCCTTAAGACTGATTCCGGCCTTATCCTGTTTGAATACATTGCTGATACCCATGGTTGATCCCATGCAAAGGCTTTGATCCGTCAACGGGTACTCCAGTCCCTCCAGGGTCAGCCCTTTAACATGGTCTGATACCGGGATGACGGATATCAGGTCGCCGGGGCGGCCCGTGAGTGTCAGGCGGGAAACAACAATATGAATATCATTATATGCATCTAAGATCGTGGTCGGGATTCCCTGGTCTGCAAGTCTGCGCAGAAGGAAAATATTTGCCAGAGTGTGGTCAAGCCGGGTGCTGGTGGCACCCATAATGAGAAGGTCGGTACATCCATGGTCAATGGCATATTCCATGCACAATTCCAGATCTGTCTGGTCCTTGCGTACCGGATGCTTTAAAATTTTAACCTGTTTTTCCTTAAAAAATGAAAGGATGTTTTCGGGAATGGAATCAAGGTCACCGATGATAATCCGGGGAATAATGCCCATGTGGTGAAGATGAACCGCCCCGCCGTCTGCGGCAATAACCATGTCCGCTTGTTGTATCCGGGATAAAACCCTGTCTGTTTCAGACAGGGTTCCGTTTGCCACAATGACTATTTTCATAATTCTGCTTTCATACCAGAAAAATAATATAATGCAAATAATATTACTATTTAGTCTCTGAACGGAAACCCGTGTTTGGACGAAAAGTTGCCCAGATGCAAGGCGCAGATGGGTGACTTTTCGTTCAAACACTTATTTATTGACACAATGTCCAGGAGTTCTTATTTTCCAAGCCGATGAAGGTTTTCAAACGTATACATACCTATCTTTTTTTTGAGCTTATTCCGCCGTTTGCTATAAGCACATTTTTTTTAACCTCGGTGTTTTTGATGACCCGGATTCCGGATATCACGAATATGGTGGTTAATTACAACTCCAGTATCACGGATATCCTTCTTCTGATATCTTATACCCTGCCGCGGTTCATGGAGTTTACCATTCCCATGTCAGCCATGATTGCAGTGCTTTTGACCATCATGCGCATGTCAGGGGAAAATGAGATCATAGCCCTGAAAGGGGCGGGAATGTCTTTATACAAACTTTTGCCGCCGGTACTCATATTCAGCGTGATGACCCTTTTAATCACTATGTGGGTGACGGTTTACGGGATTCCCAAGGGCAAACTGGCCCTGAAGGTGAAAACCATAGAACTTGCCAGATCCAGTATTGACGCAGCACTGCAGGAGCGCCAGTTCAACAGTCAGCTTAACGGGATCATGATTTATGTGGCCCATGTGGATATGGGCACCCGGGATTTGACGGATGTATTCATTGAAGACCGCAGGACTGCTGATATGGTCTCTATCTCAACAGCTCCCAGGGGACGCCTGGTGCGCCAGGGAAACCGGGATGTATACACCATCCGTCTGTATGACGGTATGATCAACCAGGTCAATCTTCAGGATCATTCCGTAACCAATATCAATTTCGGGCACTATGACATCAACATCGACCTGACTGCCATGCAGAAAAATAAGCCCACGAAAGTGAGAAAGGATTTTGATGAAATGAGTCTGCATGAACTGATCCAGCGTATCCGGATCGGTTTTAAAACGCCTGAAATGGATAGTGAGGCACGTCTGGTGTTGCATGAAAAATTTTCCATTCCCTTTGCATGTCTTGCTTTGGGGGTATTGGCATTTCCTTTGGGTATTCAGTCCACATCTTTAAGGAAATCAAACGGTTTTGGCATGGGGATAGGCTTTTTCCTGCTTTACTATCTGTTGCTGGCCTTTGGCTGGTCCGGCGGCGAGGCCGGTCGTTATCCGCCGGTCATTGGCATGTGGCTGCCCAATGTGGTCATGGGGGGGGCGGGTATTTTCCTTTTGATCCGTAATGCTAAGGAACGGCCCGTACGTC
>JAQYWJ010000196.1 GCA_030145005.1 Desulfobacter sp.
CCCACGGTAAAGCCCTTGGATAAAATGGTTTCACCCACAAATTCGGTGTCCACCCCCGCCATAATTTTTAAAAGTGTTGATTTACCTGAACCGTTAAGGCCCAGCACACCGATTTTTGCCCCGTAAAAATAGGACAGTGAAATATCCTTGAGCACCTGGCGTGTGCCATGGAATTTGCTCACATTGATCATTGAGTAAATAACTTTTTTAGTATCTTCGGACATATGGCCTCCTGTATCTTATTTTTTTGTCACACTGTGAGCACAGGCGATTTGAGTATCATGTCAATGGCTTCAGCCGCTGTTTTGGCAAAAACAGGGAAATCCTGTTTTAGATGGGTCATCTGGCGCAGATTCTCCGAAGTTCTCAGGATCAGTCTGGCACAATCCCCTTCAGCAAAATCCGACGTGCGCATCAGCTCATCCCAGGGTGTGTCATGGGCCCAGGCATAAACCAGAGACGCCGGCTGGATAAACAGGTTGGGTGCGGGAAATCCTGACTGAAGCATTTTTATGGCAAAGGGCTTCAGTCCCCGGCGCAGCACCATGAACGCATCCTTAAGCCGTTTGGAAAGAGTGGTATTGAACAACATATCATCCTTAAACTCTTTTTCATTGACAAACGCGGCCATCATGGCTGCTAAAAGCGCAGGGTCGCGCTCGGGTAAAAGCTTGTCCCGAAGACTCTGGGCCACAAGCAGGGGCGAATCAATGCGCAGTTTTGAGGCCCATATGCCATCTTCGGTCAGGGTGGAGGGTCTTGTCCCTTCAGGCGTGACAAAGCCTTCCTGGATCAAAAAGTCCATGTGCTCCGTGAAATCCAGCCATAAATATTCCATGTTGTTGCCGAATTTTTTTCTCGCTTTTTTGCCGCTTTTCCCGGCTTTTGCACCAATGGCAATGAGATAGGAGGCAAAGGATTTCTCTAACAGGGTGCGCACCTGTTCCGGGGTGTTGGATAACAGAAGATTGAGCACCATGGAAAAATCAATTTTGATCTGGGAGTCCACATTTAAAGGCGGGGCGTTAACCAGTTTGGCCACAAGGGACACATCCATGTATTTGCCCGGCAGCACTGTGGCAAATCCGATGTTGTCCATGCCGCGTCTCCCGGCCCGGCCTGCCATCTGCTGGAATTCACTGGCGGTCAATGACAGAAAGTCCCGGCCGTTGAATCGGTCGGAATTAAGAATAACAACGGACCGGGCCGGAAAATTCACACCAGCTGCCACCGTGGAGGTGGCAAACATGGCATCTAGAAGTCCTTCGGCCATTAGTGTCTCCACCACTACCTTCCAGTCAGGCAAGTGTCCTGAATGGTGGGCGGCTGTCGCGGTTTCTTCCAGGTAGGGCCGCTGGGGATGATCGGATAAATGGGGATTGTCTGCCGTGAGCTGTACAAGCCGCTCCATCAGTGCCTGCTTTTTTTCAGGCGCATGCTTCAGCAGGCTGCCATCGCATAATTTTATTGCCCGGTCGCATTCTGCCCGGGATTTTAAAAAAAAGATGGCCGGCAGCAAATCAAAGTGGGAAAGTACCTTGAGGATATCTGAAAATTTGGGCAGTTTGCCTGGCGGAGCCAGCATCAGGCGTTTACCTGACTGGTTGAATTTATAAACCTTTTTATAAAGACGGGTTCGGTTGCCGTTTTTTCCCGTTTTTTCAAGCAAAGGATAAAGGGTGCCCGACGGATGAAAAAATAAAGGAAACAGGGGGACCGGCCGTTGGGTGTTTTCCACCACTTTACACGCTTTGTCCCGAATGGTGGACAACCAGCCTGCAATCTGGTTCGGGTTACCGATGGTTGCGGAAAGTAAAAGCAGCGGGATGCGAACGGGCAGGTAGATCATGATCTCCTCCCAGACCACGCCGCGCTCGGCATCGCCAAGAAAATGGGCTTCATCCAGGATAATCAGATCGGATTTCAGATTCTGACCCGTGTACATGGCATCATAGAGCTGGTTTCTTAAAATTTCCGTGGTGCCGATGATGATGTCTGCGTTTGTGTTCTCCTTGATGTCACCGGTGAGAATGCCGACATTTTCCTTGCCGAAGATTTTTGAAAAACCGGCATGGATGGAGTTGGTCAGCGCCTTTAAAGGCGTGGCATACCACACCTTGCCGTTGTTTTCCAATATCCTTTTGGCTGCCTGCTCTGCAATCCAGGTTTTTCCGGCACCTGTGGGGGCTGTGACAAGGCAGTCCGATGTGTTGATGGCCTCAATGGCTTCAAGCTGAAACGGGTCCGGTATGAAAGGCTGTTTTTCGGGAACACCTATCTGACTAAAGATTTTTTTCAATGTTTTGTCTGCCCCGGCATTGAGCTCGGGGTAACGAATGGGACGTGATGGTCTGGATTCGGAGTTTTTGTTTCCGGAACGATAATATCTTTTTTTCATGAATTGTTTAAACCACAAATTAGCTGAATACGCAATACGGTTCCTCTGGTGTACGCTGCAAGGGCCATACATTTAAGCTTTATGTTTGAATATATTTTTCCAGCACTTTTCGTGCCGAGTCCATGCCGAACATGTGGGTGTCAAGATCATGAACCGGGATAAACCTGAAGCCGGCCACATCATCCATGGGTGTAATTAAAGAGAAATCCCTGACCTTGCAGGTGAATGCCATGTCGGTGATAGGATACACCACACTATTGTAAGGATAAGTGTTGGCAAAGGAACAGAAAAATTCAAGGTCAAAGATATCCAGGTTCAGTTCTTCCTTTACCTCTCTGACCAAGCCATGGTCAATGCTTTCGCCCGGCTCGGCAAATCCGCCCGGAAGATCAAGGGTGCCTTTGCCGGGTTCTTTTGCACGCACGGTGACCAGAATCCTGTTCTGATCGTCAAGGATGATGGCCATAGCTGCTGCCGCACAGTTAAGAAAGAACCCGAATCCGCATTCCCGGCATTTAAATGATTTTACGCTGTCAGGGTCAAGGCTGTTGCTGCCGCAGGAAGGGCAGAACTTAAACCGGTCGTGGTTGGGATTGGTATGGGGCATGGCAAACTCGTATCAGCAGGTTAAATGAAAGCAGGCGCTCACTGCCCTGTCCGGTGTCCGGGCGATTGTTGTGTTGAACATGGATACGGCCGCATCCGTTGCCAGGGCCTTTAGTTCAATACCCATGGATAAAAGTTCCTTTGCAAGACCCGGGGCCGTTTTCATCCTGTCATTAACACCGGTGCCGGCAATGATCAGATCCGGCCTGGATGGCAGAACCGATTTTAAATCCGCCATTTCAAGCACGTGACCCGTTTTTCTGCGCCAGTCCGGCAGGATGCGTCTGTCCGGAAGAATGATCAGGTCTGTGGTGTATTTATCTGCACCAATAACCATTTGACCAAAAGAAAATGATGTGATCATAGTTGGCCTCCTTTATTGGCCGTCCAGGTGAGCTACCTATACCCGGGTACAAGAAGAATTGATACACGCTGTTATCCAATCATAATCCCAATGGCAAAAAGCGCACTGAACATCAGCGCAAGTTTTGCCGTGTCAGCAAGAACCTGGTTAAGAATTTCTCCATCCTGTTCAAAAATGGTTTTAAATACAGGATAGGATTTCCAGAATACTGCCAGCGGCAGCAGAATGGCCCAGGACCAGCGGCCCGAGGCAAACATCAGACAGGGAATTAAAAAAGAGAAAAGGACCAGAAACACAAATTCCACCTTAGTACGCCAGGGGCCTAAAATCACGGCCAGGGTTCTCTTGCCCGCCCTGGCATCTGTTCCGATATCCCGCAGATTGTTGACCACGATAATGGCCGTGACCAAAAGGCCCACGGGAACAGATGCGATGAAGACCGTCGGTGTTACGCATCCGGCCATGAGATAATAGGTGCCCGGTACTGCCACTGGCCCGAAAAAAATAAATACAAACACTTCGCCAAGGCCGTTGGAAGCAATGGGAAAGGGGCCGGCACTGTAACAGATAACCCCGAGAAGAGAGGCGATCACAATATACAGGATCACAACCCCGCCTTTGATAATCAGAAAAGTGCCTAAACCCAGGGCCACCAGCATGGTCAGTATGAATGCGTTTCGAACGGTTTCAGGCGGAATCAGGCCGCTTTGGGTCATCCGTTTTGGGCCTTTCCGGTCCGGGGTGTCAATGTGGTGCAGAAAATCAAAATAATCATTGGCCAGGTTCACGGAGATCTGGATCAATAAAGCGCCTGCCAGGGCCGCTGCAAACATCAGTGCTGAAAACCTGTTATCAGAAACAGCGCAGGCTGCGCCAACAACAACCGGGCAAGCCGCTGCCGGAAGGGTTTTGGGCCGGATGGCCAGCCACCAGTGGTGTAGATTCATAATATATTCCACCTGTTTTCTTGTAATCATTTAATAAATCATGGCAGAGCAAATACGCTGGTTGCAGCCATTTTGTCAAGCCGAGGACTAAAATGTCCA
>JAQYWJ010000025.1:0-9466 GCA_030145005.1 Desulfobacter sp.
GGTCTTTTTAGGGGGTGATAAGCTTAACTATTTGAAATATATGGCAAAATGCTCAGGCATTACGATATAGATAAGAATGTTATTAATTATTTCAAATAGATAGAGTTTATATCAAAAATAGAACCCCGAAACGCGACATGAACCTTATTTTTTTGTTTTAGAGTTCGGGTTTTTTAGGCCTTTTTTTGAATTCTGGACTAGGATAGGCACAAAAAAAAACAATGTCAATATGATTTTCATTACTATTAAGGTTTTTATTGACAAGATAATGTAAATAGTGAATTTTTTGAAAATAATTGTCAGATTTTACAACATTTAAGTGTACTTATGATCTGATAATTATCGTCAACTACCCCTCCTGAATCAAAAATTCAGAAGGGGCTTGTAAAAGCCCAGGTTGACTAGCCTGAGTCCCATTTGTTTGGACTACGTTCGGCGGAGCCTTAATACGCCATTTTTACATATAAACTACGCCAATTCCTCCCCCACCTTCGCTATCGCTCAGGAAGGGGACTCCTTGACGGGGAGTTGAAGAATTTTTATCAGGGGGCGATATCATGCCGAAAGACTATTACCTTGTTTTAGGAATTACTTCAGATGCAACACTGGATGAGATCAAAGACGCATACAGACGGCTTGCTAAAGAGTTCCATCCAGACCGTTATGGAGATAACCATTCTCCGTTTCTTGCAGTCCAGGAGGCGTATTCCATACTGTCAGATCCAATTAAACGACAGACACATGACCTTGAGGTTCTAAGTCAAAAAAAAAGTTGAGGCCCAAGTATGGGGAAAGTATAAGATCCGGCCTAAGAGGTCAGAATTAAATAGCCCACAGATGCGCCGAATTTTAATTTTAAGTCGCCATCAAGGCACGCCGAATTGCCCTGGGTTGGGCCTGACTAACGCTTGAAAGCCCGATCAAGTTTTTCTTTTTCCATGGCGGCTATGCGTGAAATATCCTCGGGTGGGACGCCTTTTTTCATACCTGGGCAGGAGTTCGCCATGATATCCCAGTTTTCCGGATGGTTGATCAGGGCTTTTATGAAGGGCCAGGCCCGGCACATATATGGTTTGACCGGATGGATGGTGCACTGCTTTTGGGGATCAAAGAAGATACAACTCCCGTCTTGTCCCAGTGTCAGCACCGGCCTTGATCCGGACATGTCACAATATTTTTCCACAAAGGAGTCAGGATCTGCTTGGATATAATCGCAGATTTTTCTGATGTCTCTTTCATCCACATAGGTGCCGCCAAATCCTTTGCAGCACTGGCCGCATAATTTACAGTCAAAAATATCTTCTGGTGTCAGCATTTTCAGATCCCGTAACGTTTTTCCATGGCTTTCTGCATAGTCAAGGGGTCCACATACTGAAGGTCCCCACCCATGGGTATGCCCGATGCAATTCGGGTGATTTTAATTTTTGTCGGAGCCAGCTTGCTCCGGATATAGGCAGCCGTGGCTTCACCTTCCACATTGGTCCGGGTGGCAAGGATCAGTTCCCTGACTTCGTTGCTCCGGGTCCGCTTGAACAGTTCGGCCAGACGGATGTCTCCGGGGCCGATGCCGTCAATGGGGGATAGGGCACCGCCAAGGATGTGGTACACGCCTGAAAAGGCCCCTGATTTTTCAATGGCAGCCATATCCGTGGGGTTTTCCACCACGCAGATTACGCCATTGTCCCGGCCGGGGTCTGAACAGATTTGGCAGGTTTCCCGGTCAGTAAGTGCAAAGCAGGATGCGCACAACCTGACGCTTTTTTTCAGTTCAATAATATCTGCGGCCAAGGCTGCAGCTTCATGGTCCGGGGCATGAAGAATATGAAGGGCCAAACGTTCTGCTGTTTTCTTTCCTATCCCCGGCAAGGTGGAAAGTGAATGGATCAGTTTAACAATGGCTTCGGGATAATGGTTCACAATGGGTTCAGGTTATTTTAAAGTATATTAAAGGCCTGGAATATTCATACCGCCGGTCAGTTTCCCCATTTCAGCGGAGACCATATCCTGGGATTTTTTCAAAGCGTCGTTCACTGCGGCAAGCACAAGATCCTGAAGCATTTCAACGTCTTCCGGGTCAACCACCTCTTTTTCAAGAATGATGGATTCAATTTTCTGGGCACCATTGGCAACCACTTTTACCATACCACCGCCTGAACTGGCCTCAATGGTTTTGGTTGCCAGATCTTGCTGGGCCTGAAGCATTTTTTTTTGCAGTTTCTGGGCCTGTTTCATCATGCTATTCATATTTTTCATGGGTCAATTCCTTTTATATGAAACGTTATAGTTAAGTTGTGGACCAGCCTTGGCAGATTGACAATCCAAGGACGGCCCGTGGCCGTTTATATGATATCTGCGTCAAATAAGCGTACCGCGTGCTGGACCATGGGGTGGCCTGCCGCAGCTTGTTCCGCCTTTTGCCGGGACTCTTGCTGCCGGCAGGTCTTATCCTCCGGACCACCGTTGTTTTCTATGCTTACCTCAATGGATTTGCCTAAATGTTTCCGGCTCAGCTCCGCCAGCGCTTTGGTTTTGGTGTTGAGCCTGGATTCTTCAAACCCGGAGCAGGATGCAAGGGTTACAATCACTTTGTCCGGGGCCGATGTGTCTGCCTGACCCTTGGAAAATAAGCCGAAGATAAAGGGCAGATCATGTTGCAGTACATCCATGAACTGCGACCAGGTTGCCGGCTCCTGGTGTTCTTGCTCCTGAAGTAAAGGGGTGTCAGGCCCGGGTGAACCGGATGAATCAGTAGGAATATCCGGCGTTGGTGCCTGCTCCCGTTCACCTTCATAGGGCACGGGCTCCGGCATCGGCCGGGGGTCTGCTAAAGGATGCGTTTCGGTGAGCTTGTCTCCGGGGATCTGTTCTGCGGGCGGGGCAGATGTCCGGGCCGGATTATCACATTGCGACGGGGGTGAATCAACACCGGCCTGATCAAGGCGGTTCTCCATCCGGCGTGCTAAAAGATCCACCTTGGTGATGATTTCATCAAGCCGGGCCTCAGGTTCAATCTGGATCATTTTGAGCAACACCATCTCCACGGCGGTCTGGGTGTGGGATGCAAAGCGTACAATGCTCTCTTCCTTTAAAAGAAGGTCCAGCAGCATCCCAAGATAGGCAGACGAAAAATCTTTGCACATCCGGTCAAGTTCAATTTTTTCCGTTTCAATCATATTGAGTACAGGGCTGTCTTTTCCGCACAGCCGGATGATATTCAGATTCCTGAACTGGGCAATGATACCGGAATAAAATTCTTTCAAGTCCATACCGGAGTCATTGATTTTACTGACAAGATCAATGAGTTGCGCCCCGTTTCTTTCCAGTACGGCCGAAGATATGGAAAAAAGAATTCTTCGGTCCGTGCTCCGAAGCCTTTGGGCAATCATTTGCCGGTCAATTTCTTTTTCAGGCCCGGCTGAAAGAATTCTGTCCAAAAGGCTTAAGCCGTCCCTGATCGAGCCGTCCGCCTCTAAAGCAATCAGTTCCAGCCCCTCTTTTTCAACCGTATAGCCTTCTTTTCGGCACAGATTCTCAAGGTGGCCGCTGATCTTGTCCAAGGCAATTCGCGACAGGTCATGGCGTTGGCACCGGGACAGGATGGTGGCCGGAATTTTATGGACTTCCGTGGTGGCAAAGATGAAAAGAACATGGTCCGGGGGCTCTTCAAGGGTCTTGAGCAGGGCATTAAAGGCGGCCACCGAAAGCATGTGGACTTCATCAATGATATAGATTTTGTACCTGGCGGCAGAGGGTCTGTAGGCCACATTATCCCTCAGTTCACGGATCTGCTCCACGCTGTTGTTGGAGGCACCGTCAATTTCAAACACATCTGCACAATGACCGTTGATAATGTCTTTGCAAATTCTGCATTCATTGCACGGCGACGGGGTCGGCCCGGCCTGACATGTCATGGCTTTGGCCATGATGCGGGCAATGCTGGTTTTGCCGGTGCCCCTGGGACCTGCCAGCAGAAGGGCATGGGGGACCCTGTTTCCGGAAATAGCGTTGGTCAGGGTAGTGGTGACATGATCCTGTCCAACAATTTCTGAAAATGTCTGGGGTCGGTATTTTAATGCCAGAACCTGGTAAGACATGGTGTGTATCCAAAGGCCTTTGATGTTTCTTTCTAAAAAGTACAAGGCTTTATACCAGAGGGCGTGTTAAGGGTCAATGTCGGGGGGGATTTTGTTTTACAAGAAACAAATGCGTTAAATTTGACATTTTTTTTATTATTATTAATAATCCATTTAATTTAGTGAATCTCAACGTTTTTATCTGAACTGAAAGGCAACTACTAATACAGGCGGTCATCAATGAAAATGATAGAACAGATAGGTATGAAATTTTTCAGGCAGTACAGCAGGCAGATTGGAAACCAGGCAGGTTTTTCCTTTATTGAACTGATGGTGGTTGTCATAATTCTGGGGATTCTGGCTGGTGCCATTGTGCCAAGGTATATGGATAAGGCGGACAAGGCAAAAGTCGTCAAAGCCCAGGTGGACATTGCCGCCATTGAAACCAGCCTGAAGATGTACAAACTGGATAATGGGTTTTATCCCACAACGGAACAGGGCCTTTTGGCCCTGATCGAAAATCCGACCACGGATCCCGTCCCCCGCAGCTGGAATGAAAACGGTTATTTTGAAAAGAAAAGAGTTCCCAAAGATCCTTGGGGAACCGAGTATGTCTACCTGTGTCCCGGTGTCCACGGCACGTTTGATCTGATTTCATATGGTGCGGACTCAGAATCAGGAGGGGAGGGGATCAATGCGGACATCACCAACTGGGAAGTGCAGGAATAACAGCCATGGGCTGACCTGCTCAATTAACACCCAGGCTCAATCCACAACAAAATATGAAAGTAAGTGCAAAACTTACTGGGACTTTCATGTAAATCATTCCGGCTTCACTTTTGTTGAACTGATGGTGGTGGTGGGCATTTTTACCATTGTTCTGCTGTTTTCAATTCCAGTGTTTCGACAGATTCATTTGACTTCAAACGCCTCTGATCATGTAACCGGCCTGATTGTTTTCCTGGAGAATTTAAAGCTTCGGGCCATGGTGGAAAATAAAAATTTTACCCTTTATATGGATTCGGGTTCCGGAAAAATTTATGTGACGGATGACACAATGGATGAGGATGCCCGGCAGGTTGCCCTAAATAATGGCATATCCCTGAAGGGTGATCTGCAATTGCTTAATTTGGAATTCCCGGATGATGACACTAGGCCTGATGATGATAAAAGCATCTGTTTTTTCAGCAAAGGGTATTCAGATCGAGTTCTGATTCATGTCCGGGAAGAGAGCCGGGAAATGACCATTCAACTCTGCATGTTTCAGAAAAAAGTTCACCTGATCGATAGATATGTGTCCTATGACGACTGCATATAATCGGCCCGGGGATGCCGGTAGTTGTCAGGGGCAGACCGGCTTTACCCTGATTGAGGTGATAGTGGCCATGGCCATTATTGCAACGGTTATGGTGGCATTGTTTAGGATGCAGTCCGGAACCATCAATCTTGTCGGGGCCGATGATTTCCAGACAACAGCCCGGTATCTTGCCGCCAAGGCCCTTACCCAAATCGAGCTTTCCATAAATGACCCGGAGCTGAAAGGCGAGTTTGACCAAGCGTTTAAAGGATATGCCTGGCATTGTGAGGTGGCGGATATAAACGCCGATTTCTCTGATATCATGCCGGATTTGGCCGACAAGGTCGGCACATTGAAAAAAATTGATTTGACAATAACACGGAAGCAGGGGGACCGATCCTATCATGTTGAAACATTCAGATATGCCCCTGCAAGTTAACCGAACAGACTGCGGATTTACCTTGGTGGAAGTGATGGTGGCACTTGTTATTTTTTCATTTGTTATGGTCATGCTGTTTTCATCTTTTAATTCATTTATATCCACAGGGCAGTCCATTGCACACGGTGTTGACTATAATGAACGGGCCAGGGATGCATTCAGAAGAATTATAGATGATCTGACCGATATATATGTGCCGGAATCCAGGATAATAAGTGTTCAGAACAGTGTCGATGGTCAGGACGTGGATACTTTGCAGATGACCGGCGGTGAGAGCAGCGTAGGTGGAGAGACGTTTTCCACCCTTGGATTTGCCTGTCTTTCAGGGCTTCAGACGGGCCGTAGCAGGCCGTCCGGTGTCGTTCGTGTAACCTATTACGTTCGAAAAAACAGCCAGGAATTGTTTGATCTTTGTCGGGCTGAGTGCCCCATTGGCAGTGACAGGGACACAGACCCGTGCTCAGATCCGGTCCTTGCAGAAAATATTACCGGATTTACCATTGACTTCATTGATGCAAAGCTTAATGAATACCAAGATTGGGATGCGGATAAAGACAGTGACGGCGCATCCATTCCTTGTGTGTTGAATATCAGGTTGGCCCTGGGAAGTGAAAACAAAGAAAAAGTATTTGAAACTGCCGTGGTTTTACCGGTACAGGGGCAGACCAGTGAATAATATTTACAGCAATCAGAAAGGGGTGGCACTGATTGCCACCATTGCTGTGGTTGCCATTCTCTGTGTGGTGGCGTTGGAGGCCGGGCGTCTTGCAAAGCAGGCAGCTTCGGGGACCATCACGGAAAACAATATGTTTGCAGCCCGGGAAATGGCCATGTCCGGTATTCATCTGGCCATGATGATTCTGGCCATGGACGGGGCAGACAACGAGATTGATTCCATTCAGGAACCATGGGCGGATCCGGAACAGATTGCCCTGGCTGTGGCCGCCATAGGCCTTAACCCGGCAGATTTATCCTTAAAAATTTCTGATGAAATGGGAAAATTGCAGTTAAATGCATTGCTTAAACAATTTCCCGGCAATGACCCCAATGATGATCAGATGGTAATCTTGGAACGGTTTTTAACCCTGGCGGCTCCGGAAGATAAGCCCGAAGAGGCCGGCAGCGCCGTTGAAATTGTCAATGCGCTTAAGGACTGGCTTGACTCAAAGGACGATGATACCATAACAGGGTTGACAGGTGCCGAGTCAAACTATTATGAATCCCTGGATGTGCCTTATACTTGTAGCAATGGGCCCTTAAGGCATATTAGTGAATTATTTCTTGTCAAAGGGGTTGTTGACTCAATTTTATCCCCGTCATATATCAGTCAGGGGATGGATGAGCCGATCCAGGCGGATGTAAAGGACATGTTCACAGTATACGGCCTTTCACAAGATCAGGATTCAAAAGAGAACCGGTTTGCATTTTCAGGCATGGTTAATATCAATACCGCCCCGGTGGCGGTGCTTGCAGCGCTTTTGCCCGAAGGCCGGGACTTAAATGCCCAGGACCTTGCCGACTATCGGTCTGACAAGGCAAGCTTAGGCCAGGAATATACCCATACCCTTGAATCCGGGTGGTTTGAGGATGTCATTGCCCTAAACGATGATGAGAAAAAGGCGTTTAAAAAGGTGATTACCTATTCAAGCAGTGTTTTCAGCGCAGACTGTACCGCTAAAAAAAATGGTTATCAAGTGACCCTGCACGCTGTAATCAAACGGGAAAAACAGGATATGACAGGCAAATGGTCCTGCCGGATTCTTCAAATGGAAAGAGGATAGACCATGGCAGACCCCCTTTTGATCATTCGTGAAAATCGCACAGGGATTGATGCCTGGCTGGTGGGTGGACGCGGCAAAGCCCAACCTGTTCAGGATTTGGCCCGTGTGGCCTATGAAGATCTGGAAACGGTTGGGGAAGATCAGACCCTGTTTGATGCGGGACTGGCATCTGTTGTCCAGACCATTGACATGAACCGCAGCATTCAGGTCATGCTCCTTTTACCGGCCGGACGGTTTTATTTTCGACATATCAGCTTGCCCTTTACATCCCGGTCAAAAATCCGGCAGGTCCTGCCCCTGGAACTTAAAACCCGGTTTCCAAAGGAACTGGGACCTGTGGTGACGGATTTTTTCCGGTATGAACTGAGAACACAACAGTCAACCCCTTTGGTCTTTTCCGGGTCCATTGAGGAAGAGATACTTAAGTCTTACCATGCAAGCCTTACGGCAGCCGGTCTTAAACCTGTAGCCATTGCACCCGGAGCCCTGACCATGGTTGCCTCTTTTCTTAAACAGAATAAAGAAAAGAAAAATTTTGTTTTCCTGGACATGGACGGATGTGAGATGGCTTTAATTCTGGTGGCACAGGCAAATGTGGTGCAGGTTCGCACCCTTCCCGGTGACGCAGCGTTCCAACTGGTGGACCAGACCATCAGGCAGATGCTTTTAGGGGTCTGGCAGCGTTTTGGTGTAACGGATCCCTTTCCTATTTATATCTGTGGAAATCTTGGCGACTCCGCCCAAAAGGGGATGTATAATGCCCTTGCAGATATTTTTAAGTTCCAGTCGGATTTTACCGGTCAGGTTGTTTGCGAACCGGAACTGCCGGAGCCGCTGAACGGACCGGCCTTTGTGGATGTATCCCAGTGTCTTGCATTGATGTCCCCGGACCTTGGGGTGCTGAACATGTGCCGGGGAAAATACGGTTCAGATTCATTTGTCCGGGTATACGCGGGCTATATCACAAGCTGCGCTGCCCTGGCCTTGCTTGCCTTTATTCTAATCATGGTCAATATCCACATGGACATATCACGGCTTGAAAAACAGATTGATCAGCAAAACCAGGCCATGACCGCCATTTATAAAAAGGCATTTCCGGATAAAAGAATAGGAAACATTGACCCTTTGCTGCTCATGCAGGCAAGTGTCGGGGAATTGACCCGGGGCGGCTCTGCAAATGCCGACGCTGAAGACTTAGACCGTGTGCAGGCCGGCAA
This sequence comes from Desulfobacter sp., assembly GCA_030145005.1. Classification (GTDB taxonomy): domain Bacteria; phylum Desulfobacterota; class Desulfobacteria; order Desulfobacterales; family Desulfobacteraceae; genus Desulfobacter. The sequence continues at coordinate 8,808 of JAQYWJ010000025.1, forward strand.
TATCCTGCTTGATCTATCCCTTTGTATTCCTGGAACCGTGGATGTTCAGGTGGACCGGCTGATGCTGGATAAGGCGCGGATGATTCTGTCCGGGTCTGCGGATAATTATAATACCATTGATCAGGTAAAGGGCTTCATTGAAAAGTCGCCGTTTTTCAAAAGGGTGAATATCGGCAGTGCCGTGGCAGGAAAGGGCGGTAACCGGGTGGATTTTAAATTCATTATTGAGATCTGATTATGTTTGAATTTTCAACACGGGATAAAAAAGTTATGGTCGCAGGCACTGTCTTTCTTGTGCTGTTCAGTCTTGTCTGGTTTGTTTATCTGCCGGCCGTGGACAAGCGCGCAATACTTGAAAAAAAGGTGGTGTCAAAAGCCCGGGATCTTGAGCTGATGCAGACCCTTGAAATGACACGTCGGCAATACGCAAAAAGTTTTGATCTGGAAAAAGAGGCACTTGAAAAAAGAGGGCCTAAGTTTACGCTGTTTTCCTTTTTGGAGTCTCTGTCATCCAAGAGTCTTGTGAAAAAAAATGTTGCTTATATGAAACCGTTTTCCCAGGATATGGAAAACAGCGATTATATACGTTCCCGGGTAACGGTCAAGCTTCAGCAGGTATATTTAAAAGGCCTGGTGGATTTTCTTGTCAGAGTTGAAAC
>JAQYWJ010000025.1:9566-17117 GCA_030145005.1 Desulfobacter sp.
ATGTTGCTTATATGAAACCGTTTTCCCAGGATATGGAAAACAGCGATTATATACGTTCCCGGGTAACGGTCAAGCTTCAGCAGGTATATTTAAAAGGCCTGGTGGATTTTCTTGTCAGAGTTGAAACTTCACCCCATGGCGTGTCCGTCATTTCACTGTCCCTGACAAAGTCCGGTGACAAGGGGCGGTTTCTGGATGCAGTAATTGAAACCCAGACCCTGGCGTTAAAAGCAGAAAAAGAAAATGGGAATAGATCTTAGGTTCTGTTTGCTTTTCCGATTATAAAAAAAGATCGTGCTGATGAATTACCAAAGGAGAATCTGTATGTTACTGGACCGGCGTCACGCTTTCACGCGCAAACACATCTGCTTAATCCTTTTGGTGTTGGCACTGTCCGGGCTTTATCCGGTGCAGGCGGCACAAAACCAGGACGCTTCAGAATTTGTGTCCATGGATTTCAATGATGTTGACATCGGTGTGTTCATTAAATTCATCAGCAAACTGACCCAGAAAAATTTTGTGGTGGACACCAAGGTAAGGGGAAAGGTTACCATTATTTCTCCTGAAAAAATATCCGTGGATGACGCGTACAAGGTATTTGAATCGGTTCTGGATATTTATGGGTTTGCTACGGTTGAAACCGGAAGCGTTATCAAGATTATTCCTGCTGTAGATGCCAGGGGTGACAATGTGGACACCCGTATGGCAATGCATGCTGAACAGACATCAGATAAACTGGTCACCCGGCTCATCCCTTTGACTTACGCAAGTTCCGATGAGCTTAAATCCCTTTTAGCTCCCATGCTTGCAAAGGGCAGTCTCCTTTTATCCCATGCCGACTCAAATATGCTCATTGTTACGGCAACCCTTGCCAGCATTGACCGGCTGCTCAAGTTGATCAAAACCATTGATGTGGAAGGGGTGGGCCGCAAAATTACCATTTTGCCCATCAAATATGCAGATGCCGAAAAAATGGTCACCAGTCTGATCAAAATTTATTCAGCAAAAACAAAAAAAATTTCAAGAAGAAAAAAAACCAGCAATGATCTTTCTGTGGAGATGGTGGCCGATGAACGGACCAATTCCATTATCCTTTTGGCCAGTGAACAGGAAAGCGCACAGATTACGGCACTTGTGGACGCTTTAGACAAAGAGGTGCCCAAAGGGGAAGAAAAGATCCGGGTCTATTATCTTGAACATGCCACTGCCGAGGACTTAGCCGCTGTACTCCAGGAAATTCCCGAAAAGAGCAGCCGTAATTCAAAAAAGGATGGCCAGAAAAAAGCACCCCTTTTGTCCGACGACATCAAAATAACAGCAGACAAAGCCACCAATTCCCTGATTATTATTGCGGATAAAGATGATTATCCGGTGTTGGAAGAGGTTATTAAAAAACTGGATGTGCCCAGATCCATGGTCTACATTGAGTGTTTGCTCATGGAGATGAACGCGGAGCGGTCCCTTGATTTCGGCATGGAATGGCAGGCTGAAGGAACGATTGGCAATAGTGACGTGTTTGGCAGATTCGGCACCTCTGCTTCGGCTTTACAAGATTGGGATAATGTGAGGGAGGTGACGCTGCCCGGCGGTTTTTCCATGGGTGTCTTCGGTGGAGACTTTAAGGCCATTATCCAGGCATACAAGGAAGATTCAGATGTGAAAATTTTGTCCACCCCCCAGCTTTTGACAACTGAAAACAAGGAAGCCACCATCACCATTGGCAAAAACGTGGCCTACCAGACCCGGGGCGGTACTGAAGACACTTCCGAGACCAGCTACAATACATACGAATACAAGGACGTAGGTATTACCCTGAAAATCACCCCGTCCATCAGCCAGGACCGGCTGGTAAGGCTGGATTTCTATGAGGAAATTACCAAACTGGACACCGCAAACACCACCAATGCGGACCGGCCCACCACCTTGAAACGGGAACTTGAAACCACCATTATTGTGGAAGACGGCAATACCGTGGTGATTGGCGGGCTGATTGACGAGACTCTGAGCAAGGAAGTGGGCAAGGTGCCTTGTCTGGGTGATATACCTGTTCTGGGTAATGCCTTTAAAAGCCGGTCTTCGGGCAGTGACAGAACCAATCTTTTTATTTTCCTGAACCCCAGGGTGGTTAAAAATACCCTGGAGGCAAAAGAGATTTATCAGGAAAAAAAGGATAAGATAGATGAACTTCATAAACAGGAAATCAAATTGTATGATGAAGATTCGCCCATAAAAAGCATTTTTTTGAATTGATATGGAAAAAATAATCCAGCAGTTTATTGACAGGCTGGCAACATTTGTCACCCTGGACCGTGAACAAAGGGAAAAAATCGAAGCTGCCTGTGCCAAGGACCCGGCACGGATGCCGGAAATGGCCTGTGACACCAAACTTGTGTCCGAATCCCAGTCCCTGAAAGCGTTAGGGGCGATTTACGGTATTGAATTTCTGGAAGATATCGCTTTTCTTAATCCGGATCTGTCCGTGTCCGAGAAGATTACCCGCAAGTTTTTGAAAAAAAATCTTATTGTTCCGCTTAAGCCTGAAAACAAACGTCCGGTTATTGCTTTGAATGATCCATCGGATTTAAGCTATGTGGATGAGGTGGCCATGCATGTCGGCTTTGGGGACTATACCCTGGCTTTGGCCACAAGAGCCCAGATCCTGAGTGCCGTCAATATGATTTTTGATCAGGACGGGCACAATGTCCAGAAACTGATGGACGACATTGAAGATGATGAATTCCTCCACATTGAAGACATTGAGCATACCGCAGATCTTTTGGATGACACCAGCGACGCCCCGGTCATCCGCCTGGTTAATCAGATGATCTCCCAGTCGGTCAAGGCGGGTGCCAGCGATATTCACATTGAACCGTTCCAGGATGAACTCGTTGTCCGGTACCGCATTGACGGGATTTTGTATCCCATGATGACCCCGCCCAAGATGTTCCAGTCCAGCCTGATTTCCAGGGTTAAGGTCATGGCCAAGATGAATATTGCCGAAAAGCGGATTCCCCAAGACGGCCGGGCCCAGGTCTGTCTGGGAAACCAGGAAATTGACATGCGTATTTCAACCGTGCCCACCAATTTCGGGGAGCGCCTGGTTATCCGGCTGTTGAACAAATCCGGATCTTTCATGCAGATTTCAGAATTCGGCCTGTCCCGTGAAAATGAACGGCACCTGCATGATATTTTCCGGCAGAACCACGGCATTGTCCTGGTTACAGGTCCCACGGGCAGCGGAAAGACAACCACCCTTTATGCGGGGCTGTCTGAAATCAACACCCCGGACCGGTCTATTATCACGGTTGAGGACCCGGTGGAATACAACTTGAAGGGTGTGGGGCAGATCCAGGTCAACCAGAAAACAGGCCTGACATTTGCCCGGGGACTTAGATCCATTGTTCGCCAGGACCCGGATGTCATCCTCATTGGTGAGATACGTGACATTGAAACGGCTGAAATTGCGATTCAGTCTGCTTTGACCGGGCACCTTGTGTTTTCCACCCTTCACACCAATGATGCCCCCGGTGCGGTGACCCGTTTGGTGGACCTTGGTGTGGAGCCCTATCTGATCACCTCCTCGGTGAATCATGTGATTGCCCAGCGTCTTGTCCGGGTGCTCTGCCCCCATTGCCGGGAGGAATTTACTCTCTCCCATGCGGATCTGAGCAGTTTTGAAAGCACAAACGGCCTTTCCCCGGGGCAGAAGGTGTTCAGACCTAAAGGCTGCTCAAAATGCTTTAACACAGGGTATTTGGGACGCCAGGCCATTATGGAGATTTTGCCCCTGGATGAGGAATTGAAATCACTTATCCTGGAAACTTCGGATGCCAATCTGATCAAGGAGGCTGCAATAAAAAAAGGGATGAAAACCCTGCGAGCCGACGGGTTGACCAAGGTGGCCCAGGGCATCACTTCCCTTGGGGAGGTGTTGCGCGTCACCCAGGAATAAATTACGATCATCATCATCGTTTTACAGAAATGGCTGCATCGGTCGCGACGGGCCGGTTTTCGGGGTACGATCAATGCGATGCCGTTAAAGTATCCCATCTCCTTGAGGTCTGCCGCAGTCCCCCCCTCCCGTCTGTCTGTCCAATCAGAGGCATAATTACTGTTTAAGATGACCCTTGACACATTTGTAACTTTGGTACGCCGGGATCGACCTTACGCGGGTCATGTATCAAGAACATAATTTGTATGATATGATACCCGGATAATCTTCACAGAGAGGAATCTTTAATGCCAGGTAAAAAATCAAAGTTTAAAAATGTATGGAACCAGTCAAAAAAGCATGCAGGAAAATTCAGTAAACCAGAGATTGAAACCAGTATCAAAATTGGAAGATATAATCGATTAGGTGTTCAAACCAGGTCAGATTTTAGCGTGTATTTAGGCACTGGAGATGATCGGGTTCTTTTGCCCAATAAATATGTTCCAAAGCGCCTGGCAATTGGCGATTGCCTTGATGTATTTGTGTACACTGACTCAGAAGATCGTCTGGTGGCAACCACTTTAAAACCTGCAGGTGTGGTGGGTGATTTTGTTTTTTTAATCGCAAAAGATGTTGCCCCTTTTGGAACCTTTATGGATTGGGGGCTGGAAAAAGATTTGCTGGTGCCCAAAAATGAGCAGCAGGACAGGATGGAGCCTGGGAAAAAATATTTAGTCAAAATCTGCCGGGATGACAGAACACACAGGGTTTATGGTACGACGAAAATTTCCGCCAACTGTGATAAAAATACCCGGGATCTGAAAGTTGGACAGCAGGTTGACTTAATTGTGCATTCTATTACTAACATTGGGATAATGGCCGTTGTTGATAATCGATACTATGGGATGATGTACTTAAATGAAACCTATCAAAAATTATTTATTGGAGATACGTGCAAAGGGTATATCATGCGGATCCGTGAGGATGGAAAAATTGATCTGAGCATGAAAAAACCCGGGTATTCATCGGTTCCTAAATCTGCGGACGTCATTTTATACCGGTTAAATAAATCCGGAGGATTTATCCCTTGCCACGATAAAAGTTCTCCTGAAGAAATCCGTAAGCGGTTTTCCATGAGCAAGAAAGAATTCAAAAGGGCTGTGGGCTCTTTGTATAAAAAAAGATTGATCGAATTAAAAGACAACGGAATTGGTTTTTTAAAATAAAACTCGATCATCAAGTTTTTAGGGAATTTGTTCAAATTCAAGGCGGAAACAATTTTTAACCGGAGGAATATACAACATATTTTGAGGATTAAAAATTTTTTCCAACGCCGAAGTTGGGCAAATTAACAAAAACTTGATCATTGAGTAAAACGATAGGCTTTATTTAACATAATTCCATGCTTTAAGCCGCTTATACGCATACTGGCTGTACTTATTTGACGCATAATTGATCTCTTTGAGATATGCCGCATATTCCCGGGCTGCCGGCTGTTTTTTGCCGGCCATGTCAAGGGCGTAGCCCTGGTAAAAGGTTGTCTGGGGATTTCCCGGCAGCAGCCTGCTGCATGCAGCAAAGTCCGCATGGGCCTGCATGGGTTTTTTTAAGGCCAGATTGGAAAGTCCTGAAATATAATGTCCCTGGTTTTCCCGGGGGGAAAGTTGTTTGGCAAGGCCGGCATGGTATGCGGCGTCCTGATTCTTTTTCCTGATCAGCATACATTTGGCCGTCATTACCTGGGCTGTATAATCATTGTCTTTTAATCTGAGTGCAGACATCAACGAATCCTCGGCCTGGGCATACTGCTCTTTGGCCAGGAATTTATCCGCCTCCTGGAGTTTGGCGATCAGGGTTTTCAGCGACCTTAAATTCGCTGTGTGGTCCATATACCGGTCGCGGTACAGGCTCAGGGAATGGGTTCCCCGGTATATTCCGCTGTCTCTGTTTCTGGCGGAATCCAACCTTTCCCGGCTCATGGGATGGGTGGCAAACAGCATCTGGGTTGAATTGGGCTTTGTGGTATTCATTTCGTTGAGCATTTCCATAAGGCCGGTAAACCCTTTGGAGTTGTATCCGGATCGGGCCATGTACCGGTGCCCTAAGGTATCGGCCTCACGTTCGTTATCCCGTGAGTATTTGGAAAGGAACAGCCCCTGTCCCAGGCCTCCAAGCTTCTGGGCCCAATCACCCAATCCGGCACCCTGGGTCTCTGCTGCCGCTGAAAGACCAGCCACTATAATGGACGATATCTGTCCTTTGGATTGCTGTTCGGCCGTATGGCGTGCATTGACATGCCCCAGTTCATGCCCCAGAAGTGAGGCCAGCTCCGCCTCATTGTCAAGCTCCAGTAAAATCCCCCGGGTCACGGCGATGGAACCGCCGGGAAAAGCATAGGCGTTTATATAGGTGGCATTGACCACCTGGAAATTATAGGGCATGTCGGGTCGGTGGACCTGGGGCAGCATGGATTTGCCCACGCCGGCAACATACCGGTTCAGTCCTTTATCCTGGGTTACACCGTAGTCCGAAGAAAATTGAAAGGGCGACTGCTGTTTATCAAGGGATATTTCCTGATCCCGGCTCATGAGCATCAATTGCTTTTGCCCGGTGACCGGATCAATGGCGCACCCCTGAAAAAGTCCCGCCCCTGCCAGGGTTACGGCAGTTGCTGTACAGCCCTGCAAAAAGTCCCGCCGGGTCATTCCGGTGCTTTTAATCTGTTCCATAATCCTCCTGGGTCTTTTTTTGACCATGGGCCTAACTTCTTCTATCAAAAATAAAACAGAAAGTACTTTCCCAGATCGTCGAAATGTTCGGTGTCCTCGAATTCGCAGCCAAAGTTGTGTTCGGAAAAGGCGTTCCGGATCCTTATATACTTACGAACCTCGGAGCGGTTCGGATTGTCCAGGGTAAACTTGACTTCAGCCCTGTTGCCCTCTTTGATCAAGGCCTTTTCCAGGGTTTTAAACCGGATGCCGTTGGGGGAGAGGTCCGTGATCACACCGGGGTACTGCTTCCGGTTCTGGGTGAGCACCCCTTTAAGGCGGACTTCCTTGCGGATGACCCGCCGTCTTTCTAGTATCACGCTGAAAATATGCCCGCACTTGCACTTGTATTTCAACCGGACCTGGGCCTTGTGCCTGACGAATTTGGACACGTCCTTGGTGTAGGAGTTTCCGCATGATTCACAGGCAAAGGTAGCAGTCAGTTCCGGGGTTACAAAGACCGTTGGTATCGTCATTCTTTATTATTTCATCAAATTGTTTGTATAATTCTCCGTTCAGGCCCAATAGGACTTGCAAAGGAGAACAAAACTATAAGGCAGGATGGCCGGTTTTTCAAGAACCAAAAGGCTGCCGGTGATATTTTCGGAGGGGCTTCCGGTCCCCAAAAAAAGATTTGACAAGGTAAAAACAACGTTTGTACGTAATAACAGCCATGGGCTGACCTGGTCTATCAACACCCAGACTCAACCCACAACGAAACATGGAATTAATTCAATAAGTTATTTTGAATTTCATATAAAATGTTTTTTAACAATAACGCTGGGTATTTGGGACGATAGGCCATACCCAGAATAGGTCTCATCCTATTAACTGGTTGATTTCAAATATAGG
>JAQYWJ010000197.1 GCA_030145005.1 Desulfobacter sp.
TTTCCCCGTCCTCTAAAGTACCCAGAGCCTCGGAAGGGATTTCGGATAAACCATCAACGCATTGATAAAAACGATCCTGGGCCCTGCCCAGTGCCCCAAGATTTCCCGAGACCATGCTGTATACATAGGCTGTACGGGAAACCTCTTTTTCTAAACGGATGACGGCGTCTTCACGATCTTCTCCCAGGATTTCCTTTAAATTATCAAGCCCCGACGACGTAACATTTTCCAGAAACAGATTAAAGGGCCATGAACCCGGATCAAGAAAAATACCCCGTTTTTTTATCACCTCCCGCCGATATTGACGCCAGGATCCGATCGATGTGATGCTCCTGGACGGGTCATAGGCCTTAAGCGTATTATTCCAGAAGACAAGATAGTCGTTATATACCCGGGTCATGGCTTTAGTGATTTTAGCTGTCCCCTGACTGATATCCGGTCGAGACGGATACTTTTGAATCAACCAGGTATTAATACCCGAAAAAATGGTGAATTTTTCTTCCAGCCATTTTATTCTGGCGGCATCCGGCAGGTTCATTCCCCTTGTTAAGACTGTCTCTTGGAGGGTGTTTCCATCAAGGACCGCTGAAATCGCCGTAAGCGCGGCTTGTAAATCCGCATCCCAGATTTCACTCTCAAGATAGGTGTTGACCATCTGGGCTAACTTTTCTTTTTCCCAGCCAGGAGCGGTGAGTGACGTAATGGTCTCAGATAATTTTTTTTCAAATTCATTCTTTTTATCATGCCACGCTTTGTCCCATACGTCTAAAAAACCGACAATTCTTTCCGGATTCCTAATCACCAGTTCTTTATGGGATTCAAGAAAAAGGGGCGAAAATTTCAGTGTTCCATTGACTTTTTCAAGAATGGACTGAAATTCCGGATGAATATTTCCATCTGCCGTAACCAGAGAATCCAACAGTTCGGGATGTTTCCCTAAATCAGCCAGAATGATATTATTCATTTCTTTGCAAATACCTGAATGCCGCTGAACCGTAAATTTGAAAAAATTGATTTCTTTTTTGTCTTTCCCCTGTTCCAGTATATCGGAAAGGGAAAGATAATCTTTCCGGCATTCCTTGTATAACTTGGCCGGCAGTACCACATTGTCTGCCTCTCCGAATTTGAGAAGTTTTTCTGACGCGGAAATGAACGCAACGGCATTATGCTTAAATTCTTTTTCCCCGGAGATCTCAATTTCCCGGGAGTTGAGCATCGTCCGGTACTGATTCATTGTCTCAATGAGTTTTTTCTTCAGTTGCGCCCAGTTTGTTTCGGGATAGGTTTTCCAAAAACGGTTCAGCCCTGAGATTTCCTGACGGATGAAAATTCTTTCTTTTTCCGGGTTTGCATGGGACAACACAAGAGTGTCTCCTTTGGGAAACTGATCCAACAGATTCAGCACCGTATTAGGTTCAACATCCATCCATTGGGATTTCTCCTTAAGGATTTGTATGTCTGTCCCAAGGGAATACAACCGCCTTGGGGCGTCCACTAAAATCCCTAAACCGGGACAGAGGTTCCCGGTCATGTGAATTTTGTCTTTATACTGGACTGGGTATTTAACAATCTGAAGGGCAGAACCTTCCAGGATGGGTTGAAAAAGTCCTTTGAGAAGGATGGCGTCCTCGATATTTTTCATATCCGCTATAACAGAATTTTTTTTCCCTTTTAAAAATCTGTAGGACACTCCTTGGCGAGCCAATCGGTTCCGATCGGCTTCAATGGTTTTGGCAAGCGAAATGATTTCACTGGCTTTATGGGAAAAAATGTTTTTCTTCTCTGGGCCAAGCATCTTCCCGGCCTGTTCAACACTGGTCCGGGTCGGTTTAAAAACGCGCGTCAAAAGCGTGTACCCGGTCCAAAGATACCAGATTGAAACTATGGAAAAAATACCGGCAAAACATAGCGCTGCAATTTTAAGTTTTCTTTCTTTTCGGGAAACACTGTCCATTCGGTTAATCAGGCCGTTTTCAAGGAATACTTTTTTATAAAAATTATAAATAAAATAAGGCCTTGATTTGGAAAATGAGTCTGAAAATTGTTCTGCGCCTGGAATATTCCCGGCTTCAATCGCTTTGACAATGGATTGGCCTTCTTGGAGTCCACTGCTGAAAAAACAGCCCCTGAAAAAGAGAGGTGTATGGAATTTATCTTTTTTAAAGATAATGCTTAGATAAGATTCCAACGGTTTTTTAATCGTGTTGAAATTTGTGGGAAAAGAAAAAATTTGATCCGCCTCTCTGCCCACAGGAAGATCCCGCAGCCGTCTTAGAGACCATTTATAAAGACGATGCCTCAATGTTTCAAACTGATGGTGAAAAAGGTCCGGGTTAAAGGGTTTTGCCTCGGTATCCACATTCCAGCCAAGAATCTGGGTGTTTTCAATTGAGGAAAGAGACGCGCAAAATTCAGTAAAACCGTTGATCAGATCAGATTTTGAAACCATGATGTATACCGGAAATTCAATTCCCAGTACCTGGGTGATTTCAATGAGTTTGTCCCTGATTTTTCCCGCTTTTTCTTCTATCTGCCCTTGATGGTCATCAATAAATGAAGTTGCTGGAATGGTAACAATCACATTATTAATTGGGCATTTAGGTCGATATTTTGCCAGAAGTTTTAAAAATGAATGCCACTCTTCCTTATCCGGAGCTAAATCCACCGGCATGGTAAAGCGTCCTGCCGTGTCAATAACAATTGCATCATTGGTGAACCACCAGTCGCAATTAGCCGTCCCCCCTGCACCGGACAAGGCATCCTTGCCCACAGGAAAGTCCAGGCCGGAACGTTTCAAGGTCGTGGTTTTTCCCGATTGGGGTTCTCCGATTAACAAAACCCATGGTATATCGTAAATATTGATTTTAGTGGCCTTAAGCGTGGCCATGGCGGTTTGCCATTTATCTTTTAGAGACGTGATGGCCGTTTTCAACTGCTGCTGACGCTGCTTTTTTTGCTGGACAGTTTCGCTTAGGGCCGCCTCCATCTTTTTAGACTGGTTTAGCTGTATATTTTTCCATAAAAGATAAATAATGACCAGGATTAAAGCACAGACCAGTACACCGCCTAAAATGATATAAAGATATTCTGATCCAAGGGATGACCAGAGGTTGTAAAAAAGAAGGGTTATAAGAATCCCGCCAATAACACCACCAAAGAGTTTGGACGCCGAGGATTGAATAAAACGCGCAATAAAATTTTTGATGATTGACATAAAAGAGGTCATGTTATCCGTTTCCTTTAGTCAAAAGCAGGCTGACATTGTGGATAAATTTTGATGCGTCGTGCCACAGCAACTGACTTGAAACCGTGTATACAAGAACCGATACAACCAGCACTGTAATAATGGCTGTGATTCCAAACATCGGCGGCAATTTTGAACCCCGTTTGACAACGGCCTCTTGTGCACCAGGAGAAAGCCTTCGTTCATTTTCGGGAAGCCGGTCATTGATCAGGGCGTAAAGCCTTTTTTTCATTTCTTTATCCCTGACAACTTTTCTGTCAAAACCTATGCCCAGACATACGAAAAAGAGTTCGGCAAGTTCCGGATCCCTGTACCCGTCGTTTTCCAGCAGTTCGAAAAATTTTTCTCCGGCTATACTTTTTCCAAAAAGTTCCATTTCAAGGGGTTGGGCCTGCCAATCGCCATTATATTCCCAGGAAGAGAAAATAATCACCTCATCAATCAGTGCGGTCAGAACATATTTAATCAGATCCAGTCGTGTGTGGAATTGCGAATATTTCAGTAAACTGTTTTCCACATCGGTAAGAAGTGACTTTGCATCCTTTCTCACCACATCCGGGGACAGTTGCTCCCCTTTTGCCAATTTGCGTTTTAATTCCGTCAGGTAGTTTAAAAGGGGTGATGCCGACACGATGATTAAATTTTCACCGGATATCGCTAAAGCAGACTGTGAATGTTGAGCATTGAGCATAAATTATTCCTGCTGTAAAATCGTATCTTTGCTTTTTATAACAGCCATGGGTTGGCCTAGTCTATCAATACCTGTGTTCAATCAATAATAAAATATAAAAGTAATTCAATGCGTTATTGTGATTTTCATATAAAATGATTAAATTTATGATTGCCTGATATGAACAAACAGCTTCATGTCAGGAAGTAAATTCCCCGGGATACCTCTGATTTCAAACATTAATTCTTTTCTAAACCGGTCAATAAATTCCATGTTATCCGTGAAACTGAGTTTAAAATAATGCAGACCGCTTCGGTCTTGCAGACCAATGGGAATTCTTTTAATATTTTTGCAGGATATTCCCCGCCGTCTTTCAGCTAGAAGGTCTCCAATGATGGATGGGGGACCCATTTTGACCCTTAAATCACTGATAATTGAGATCAGTTCAT
>JAQYWJ010000198.1 GCA_030145005.1 Desulfobacter sp.
TGTTTACATCCTTTACCTCTGAAAGCGTGGCACCCTTTCGGCACCAGGCCAGCATATCCTGTATCTTCTCCTGCTCACCCTGGAACAGGGCCTGGACCGATCCGTCGGGCATATTTCTGACATGGCCTGACAGCCGGCGCTCCTGGGCAGCCAGGTGAGTTTCATGCCTGAAGCATACGCCCTGGACCCTTCCTGTAATGGTCACTTCCACAGCACAAAGTGGGTTCACTTTCTGATCTCCTATGTATTTGTGTGAAAATTTCTGGTTTTTCAGGTTTGCCTTAACGGGTTTACCCAAAAGGTCCGGGTTGTCCCGCTGTTCCACTGATGCAAAAAATGCATCCATGTCCACATGGAGGATCATGGATGAAAACTCCTCTTGGATCAGGTTAAAAATTGCTGTATTGTTTTACTTTTTGAAAATTGCTGTCAAGGATTGATTAAATTTTTTTGAATCAAGGAAGATAATAAAGGTGCTATCCAGGCGGGTTTTATTTGCAGTATCGGCTATTCTTTTTTTTAGCCTTTCAGGTGGGTTGTTGGGATGCTCATCAGATCGCCCCCAACACGCACCCTCATCTGAACCGCCCTCCAATGCAGGGCTTGCGCCTCTGGTGTATCAAAAATTGCCGGACAAAATCCTATGGCTTACAAATGATACAGATCCGGTGTTTGCCTCGGACCATGCTGAAAAAGGCGGGGTGATCCGGGAGGCCATCATGAATTTTCCCATGACCTTCAGGGTGGTGGGGCCGGATTCCAACGGCTCTTTCAGAAACGCAATTCTGGACAACCAGCTTTCTTTGATCAATATTCATCCTGTCTCGCGGCGGATTATCCCCGAGCTTGCCACCCACTGGGCCTATGCCCCGGATAAAAAAACCATGTATTTCAAGCTGGACCCTGATGCCCGGTGGTCGGACGGGGTGCCGGTTACCGCCAGGGACTATTTGTATACCCTGACATTCATGCGTTCTGAATATATTGTGGCGCCCTGGTATAATGATTACTACACCCGGGAGATCGAATCTGTTACCGCATTTGATGATTACACCATTGCGGTAACAAGTACCAAGGCAGTGCCTGACCTTTATCTGAAACTTGGCATCAGTCCGACGCCTGAACATTTTTTTAAAACCCTGGGGGATGATTTTGTATCCCGGTTCAACTGGGCGATTGTGCCCAATACCGGGGCTTATCAGATCAGTGATTTTAAAAAAGGCCGGTTCATCCGGTTTTCCCGAAAAAAACAGTGGTGGGCAAAGGACCGGCGGTATTTTAAAAACCGGTTTAACGTGGATTCGGTGCTTTTTACGGTAATCCGTGATTTCAACATGCAGTGGGAATACTTTAAGAAAGGGCGGCTGGATACGTTTGGTATGGTGCTGCCCAAATTCTGGCACCAGAAATCCAACACCCCGGTTATTAATAAAGGATATGTGGAACGTATCTGGTTTTTCAATGACCTGGAACAGCCGTCCAGGGGACTATGGCTGAACCTGGACCGGCCTATATTTAAGGATATTCGGGTTCGTCAGGCGTTTGCCCATGCCATGAACATGGATAAGGTGATTAATCAGGTTTTACGGGGTGATTATTTCCGGTTGCCCCAGGCCTTTTACGGATATGGAGAATATACGGATTACGCCATCAAACCCCGTGGGTACGATATTTCAAGGGTTGAATTGCTGATGAAGCAGGCCGGCTGGCATAGAGGGCCGGACGGCATCTGGCACAAAGGGGATATGCGGTTTTCCGTTACCCTGACCTATTATCTGGAAGAGCATATGCCCCGGCTGGCGGTCTTGAAGGAGGAAGCACTCAAGGCCGGCATTGACCTGGAATTGGAGCGCCTTGATCCCACGGCCATGTTCAAGAAAACCCTGGAAAAAAAGCATGATGTGGCCTGGATGGGGTGGAGTACCGGCATGCGGCCATCCTTCTGGCAGGGATGGCACTCGGACAACGCACATAAACCCCAGACCAACAATATAACCAACACGGATGACCCTGAACTGAACACGCTCATTGACCGGTACCGGGACAGCCTGGATGAGCAGGAACGCATCAATCTGTCCAGAACGATTCAAAATAAGATACATGATATCTGTGCATATGTGCCTTCATATATGGTGCCCTATGTCCGGTTGGCCTACTGGCGATGGATGCGGTTGCCAAAATTTTACGGCACCCCTGTGTCCAATGGTTTGTTTGATCCTTTTGCCTCCGATACGGGCGGGCTCTTCTGGATTGATGATCACATTCGGAAACAGACCCTTGCAGCCATGAAAGCGAAACAGATATTAGCCCCTGTCACCATCATTGACGACAAATATAAAAGAAAGGTCCGACCCGAATGAATCAAACGGATTGTCCATCGCTTTTAGCCGTGAAGCATCTTGGGGTTGCATTTCAGACCGACCAGGGACAGGTCCTTGCCGTGGATGATGTCAGCTTTGAACTCAAGCCCGGCCAGGTGCTGGGTATTGCCGGGGAATCCGGATGCGGCAAGAGTGTGACAGCCTTGAGTTTGATGCGGCTTTTGCCAAAGCCTGTGTCAAAAATCAAAGAAGGTGAAATCCTGTTTAAAGGACAAAATCTGCTTGACCTTCCCATTGACGCCATGCGTAAAATCCGGGGCAAAAAAATATCCATGATTTTCCAGGAGCCCATGACCGCATTAAACCCGGTTCATACCATAGGCCGGCAGATTGCGGAAAGTTATTCCCTGCATTTCCCGGGCATGGGGACAAAAGAGAAAAATACAGCGTCGTCGCAGATGCTTGAAAAGGTGGGTATCCCTGATGCCCGGCAGGTCATGAAAAAGTATCCACATCAATTGTCCGGCGGAATGCGCCAGCGGGTAATGATCGGCATGGCACTTGCTTGTGAACCGGATATCCTCATTGCCGATGAGCCGACCACGGCCTTGGATGTAACCGTACAGGCCCAGATTATGGACCTTATTTTTCAATTCCGGGATACAATAGGTATGGCTGTGATTTTAATTACCCATGATCTTGGACTGATCGCAGAGAACTGTGACAGAGTTATTATCATGTATGCCGGTACCGTGGCAGAGACAGCTAAGGTGACAACTCTATTTCGGCACCCCTTTCACCCTTACACCAAAGGACTTTTACAATCCATACCTTCCCTGGCGCAAACGGCGAAACAACCGCTTCCCACCATCCCCGGAAATGTGCCTGCTTTGTCTGAAATGCCTGCCGGGTGCCGGTTCGCCAAGCGCTGCGAACGTGCATTGGCACAGTGCGAAAACCATCGCCCCCGGCTGATGTCTGTCTCTTCCAGCCATTTTGCCGCGTGTCATTTGGTTCATGATGGCGAAAAAAAAATTATTTTTAATAAATAATCCTTGATTTTTAAGCAAAAGCTAATAATATACATTTAAAGCTGTGAATTGCAGGGCTTTGAAAGTTTCGTTCTAAGGGCTGGGCCCCCATTTGTTGGCGTGGCAGAACCTGAGTTTGAAACTAAATTTATTCACTACAAGTAAGGAGATAGTCGCAATGGCAAATGGGATCGTAAAGTGGTTTAATGATGCAAAGGGATACGGATTTATCGAACAGGAAGAGGGACCTGACGTATTCGTGCATCATACCGGTATCAATGCAACAGGCTTTAAATCTCTTAATGAGGGTGACCGGGTCACTTTTGATGTGGAGGACGGACAGAAAGGACCTGCAGCGGTCAATGTAACTGTTCAGTAAGTCTATTCTCAAAGGGTTTTTGAACGATGGTTCTGTTCAGAAGCCCTTTTTTTGTGTCCATATTTTCTGCCTTTTCTTTAAGGCCCATGGTTTCCTGCCTGGGCAGTTTCTTTATGGAACGCGTTGGCACGATGAAATCCTTTGTACGCCTTTTGGAACAGATATGCCGTGCGCGCGCCTTTGTCTTCGAAGTCGCAGGCAAGTCCAATGATCCCGCTGCTGATGATAATTCTCTTTTTTTGTCTGTTGCCACAATCCGTGTCCCCATATTCAAAAAAACAACAAAATAGAACACTTTTTGTAATAATTCAACCGAAAAAAATGTTTTTTTGTTTTATTTTGGGCGGATTTCCTTCAAGATAAAACCCTCTGCGCGGTGAATCCAGAGATTTTGAACCCTCTTGTTTTTGATACATCTGCCGTGCTATTTTTAGGGTTCCAGGCTATTGGAGAAGATTGGTTTACAGGGGAGAAGGAATGGACGGGCCGGACAGTAAAAAAATCAGTAGGCCGATTCTGGATATCCAGGATCTGAAAAAATATTTTCCGGTCACCTCAGGTGTTTTCCTGCGCCGGACCGGTAATGTTCATGCGGTGGATGA